>PHEO01000234.1 GCA_002841195.1 Alphaproteobacteria bacterium HGW-Alphaproteobacteria-11 | reverse complement strand
CAGGTCCCCGCCGTTTCCCTTTGAAATCGTCCGCCAGCCCTGCCAACGCCCGCCGATTCGCGCTAGACTGCGGCCGATTCAACGCAAAGCGCATCGGAACGGAACGGCATGGCCCTCAAAGTCGAACTCAAACCCGGCGAACGCTTCATCCTCGGCGACAGCGTCATCACCAACGACGACCAGCGCACGCGCCTCTTCATCGAGGGCGATGCGCCGATCCTGCGCGAGAAGGACATCCTGCGCGCCGCCGACGCCGACACGCCCTGCAAGCGCGTCTACCTGCTTGTCCAGATGATGTATCTCTCGCCCGATCCGCGCCCGCACCACGATATGTATTTCCAGATTGTTAAGGATGTTGCCGAAGCGGCCCCCTCAACGCGCCCCCATCTTGACGCCATCAACAGTAAAATCTTAACCGGCGAAATGTATAAAGCTCTCAAGGAAGCTCGAAAATTGATCGAGTACGAACGGGGGCTGCTGGAGAATGTCAAGACCGCATGAGGCCTATGCCAACGCGTCGCGGATGACGATTTCGGATCCGCGCGAGTTCGAGGCGTCGATCCTCACCCGCGCCGCCGGCCAGCTTCAGCGCATCCGCGACAACTGGACCGTCGAATCCAACGCCACGCTGCGCGACGCCCTCCTCTACAATCGCCGCATCTGGACCGTCTTCGCCGCCTCGGCCGCCGAACTCGAGCATCCGCTACCGCGCGAGATCAAGCAAAACATCGCCAATCTCGCCGTCTTCATTTTCAAGCGCACCGCCGAGATCGAAGCGAACCGCGAGCCGGAACCGCAGCTCCTCGACACCCTGATCATGATCAACCGCGAAATCGCCGCCGGCCTCTATCAGAAAGGCTGAACCGGCACCCGGCAAAGCACCAACGAAAAAAGGCCCGGAGAAATCCGGGCCTTTTTGTCATCGGATGCTTTCTACAGAAAATTGACCAGCGACATCCGCGACAACATCGCCGTCACCTGGTAGCTCGCCTCGAGCTGCGTCTGCAGCGTCGTCAGCTTGACGCCCACTTCGTAAGCATCGGCGTTCTGGATGTCGCCCAGGATGCCGTTTGCAACCGACATCATGTTGTCGTGCCGGTCCTGCGTGTTGGCCAGCGTCGCCGCCGTCAAGCCAAGCCCCGTCACGATGCTTTCGACCGACGGCTTGCCCTCGAAATTGAGCGTCGTCCCGACGCGCTTGGTCAGCGCCTTGTAGGAAGCGTTCGCCTCTTCCCCGTCATCGGCATATTCGACCGCCGTCATCAGCGCCGCCGCCTTCAGCGTATCGCGGATCGCCTCCTGGTCGGCGCGTGCGCCATAGGCCACCTGCCTCCCATCGTCGATCTTGGCGATCATGTTGTTGCCGGCCACGCCCGTCTGGTCGCCGCGATACCAGAACACCGTGTCGGCGTCTGTCGCGTCGCGAAGCGCGGTTGCCGTGCCGAAAGGCGGTCCGTCGACGCGCTGCGGCGCCCCGCCATTGGCATAGTCGAAGAAATTATTGGCGGCCTCCACGGCCGAGGCCGCGGTCAGCGTGGTGCGGGCTTCGCCCTGGATCGCCTGATCGAGCGCCGCCTGGAAATTGGTTGCCGTCTCGGTCGCATCGGCGCCGATCGTGAACTCGCCGGCCGCCGGCGGATTGGCCTCCGTCGCCGTCAGCGTCACCCGCGTCGTCGTGCCGTCCGGCAGCGCAAGATCGAGCGTCAGCTTCTCGCCGGCCTGCGGAACGCCGGTGAAATCGACCTCGATTTCGGCAGGCGCGCCCGCCGGTCCGGTAACGGTGGCGTTGGAAAGCGTCGAGGCGGCGTCGGCGAGCTTGAAGCCGAAGACGCTCGGTGCCGCGTCTTCCGACAGCGTCACCGTATTGCCGGTCAGGTCGATTTCGAGCCGTCCGCGGCCGTCGACGCCGAGATCGGCCTGCGCCCGCTCGTCGATGAACTGCTTGAGGCCCGCCTGGTCGTCCACGCCGTTCATCATCGCGTCGGGCACGGCGACTGGCTGCGTCTGCGTGTCGCGACCGCCAAAGAGATAGCGGTCCTCGATATTGAGGTTGAGCAGGTTGATGATCTCGTCGAACTGCATCGCCGCCGTCACCTGGGCGCTGGTCTGCTTGCCGTTCACCAGCTCGAAGCCGGTGGTCAGGCTCGTCGTCTTCATCGTGCTGGCGATATCGGAAACGCGCGTCAGCGCATCCGACGAGACCTCGATGCGCATCTGCGCCTGCGAAATCGTGCGGGTATAGGTCTGGAGCTGGCTCAGTTGATGCGACAGCGACAACACCATGTTGCGGTCGGTGCCGAGCTTGGCATAGCTGTCGGCCTTCAACCCCGTTGCGAGCTGTCGCTGAAGATCGTCGAACTGCGCACGCATCGTGTTGATCGAACTGCGCAGCGCCATCGATTGGGAGAGCGTTGAAACCTGCATGGTTTTACCTGCCGATGCTCATAAGCACGTCGAAGAGTTGCTGAACGGTGGTGATAACGCGCGCATTCGCCGAATAGGCGTTCTGCAGCAGCAGAAGGTTCGACATCTCATCGTCGATATTGACGCCGGTCTGCGCGTCGAAGCGGTCCTGCAACGACGAAGACACGATCTGCTGCGCCTCCGCGTCGCGCTGTGCATTGGCGGCCTGCGACGACTGGAACGAAACGAGGCGCCGCGCGAAGCTGTCGATGGTGCCGTTGAAGGGCGAAGCGGAACCGCCGATGCCCGATTGCGGCGAAAAATAGCGGCTCTGCCCCGTCAGCCGGTCGAGAAGGTCGTGCGCCCGCGAAGCGTCGCCCAGCGGCACATCCGCATCATAGGCAACCAGCAGCGTATCGTCGGCGATGATCGCCGGGTTGACCTGGATGCGTTGCGCAAAGCCGGTCTTCTGCGGCGGATTATCGAGGCTGTTGGAAAATATCTTGCCCGAAGGCCCATCGACGAACAGCGCCATGCCGGTGCTGCCGTCGGCAAGGCCCGCCGGCGTCACAAGCGCCGACAGCCCGTCGATGTCGCTGGTCGCGCCGGCGCCGTCGTCGAGAAAGCGGAGCGTCTCGCCGCCGGGGTTCGACACCACGACTTCCGGCGGCAGCGCCGCCTGCAACGCCGTCACGATATCGGCCATCGGCTGGTTGAAATTGATGCCGACAACCGTGTCGTTGGGGTTGGCGGTCGCCGCATTGGTCAGCGGCAGCGTCGCCGGATCCTCGACGCGAACGATCGTCACGGTGCTCGGAACGCCGCCTACCGTGTAGCTCAGCGTCATCGAATTGCCCGGCAGCAGCGCCGCCGTGTCGATCTCGAATCCTTCGGCCGCGCCGTCCACGGCCGCTTCGCCCGGCACGGTTTCTTCCGACAGCGCGAGTGCAAGCTGCGCCGCCAGTTCGTCGAGCTGCGCCTGCGCCTGCGTCAGCACCGTGTCGCGCATTTCGACATAGCCGGCAATTGCGCCGGAGCGAATAGCGCCCGCCGCCAGCAGGTCGACGGAAGTCGTACCCGCATTCAGCGTAATCGTGCCGACACCGCCATTGGCCAGAAACGACGTCGCATCCATTTGCGTCTGTTCGTTGAAGCTCAGCGTGACCGCCGTCCGGTCGAGCAGCAACTGCCCGCCCGAGGTGAAAATCGTCACCGTGCCGTCGTCGCGATTGGTAACCTTCACATCCATCAGCCGCGACAATTCGTCGATGGCCATGTCGCGCTTGTCTTGCAGGTCGCCCACCGGCTGGCTCGACGCCTGGCGCTGCGAAATCTGGTTGTTGACCTCGGAAATCGTCTTCAACAGCCCATTTGCCGCCGCGACAGCATGGGCGATGTTGCGTTCGGCCTCGAGCCGCAAATCCTGAACGGTCTGCGACATCGTGTTGAGCTGCGCCGCGAAGTTACCGGCCTGGTTGAGCAACGCCTGCCGCGCGGCGGGCTGTTCGGGGTTGCCGGCCAGTTCCTGCAGCGCTGTCGCCAGCGCGCTGATCGAACCGGCGATGGAGGCGTTTGAGTCCGGCGTGCCGAACAGCGCGTCCACGCGGCCCAGCATCGACGATTTGACGTTGAGGCTCGCCGCGCCGGCCGATGCCACGCGCAACTGCTGTTGCAGGAATTCGTCGATCTGACGCTGCGCCGCTTCGCGCCGCACACCGATGCCCTCGCCGCCCGCCAGCGCATTGACCTGGTTCGGCACCTTGCGCGTATAGCCAGGCGTACCGACATTGGCGATGTTGCGCGCGGTAACGTCGATGCCTGACTGGGCAACGTTCAATCCGCTCAATGCGGCGCCGAGTGCGGTGGAAAGGCTCATCTGGCAACCTGAAAACGAGAGAACGGAACTTTAGCGCCGGG
>PHEO01000012.1 GCA_002841195.1 Alphaproteobacteria bacterium HGW-Alphaproteobacteria-11 | reverse complement strand
CCGCCAGCGCCACCGGCCCGATATGCGCCAGCACCGCCGCATACATCGCATAATCGGCGAGCGCCATCATGGCGGGCCCGGACACCGTGCCGCCGGGCCGGAGATTGCGCTCGGCGAAAGCCAGCCGCAGCCGCGCGAAACCCGGCCCCACCGCCTCGATCCGCGTCAGCGCGCCCCCTTCCCGCATCTGCGGAAACTCCCGCGCCATGAAGTCTTCCAGCGCCTCGGCACTCATCACCGGCTTCAGATCAGCCACCCGCCCCTCCCCTTGTTGCCCGCCGCTTTTACCCCAAGCGCCGTCGCGGTTAAACTCCGCCCCCCTGAGGAGAAAGCCATGCCCCCCGTCACGCTCACGACCGAACGCCTGATCCTGCGCCCCTGGCGCGACGCCGACTTCGCGCCCTTCGCCGCCATGTCGGCCGACCCGCAAGTGATGGAGCATTTCCCGGGCACGCTCTCCCGCGCCGAAAGCGACAATGTCGCGCAGATCCTGAAATCCGACATCGAAATCATGGGTTACGGCTTCTGGGCGCTCGAGGTCCCGGGCGTCGCCCCCTTCATCGGCTTCACCGGCATCCGCCCCGTCACCTTCGAGGCGCATTTCGTGCCTGCCCCTCCTGCTCAAACAATCGAAATCGGCTGGCGCCTTGCCCCCGCTCATTGGGGCAAGGGCTATGCGTCGGAGGCCGCCCGCGCCGCGCTCGCCCATGGCTTCGAAGCCGGCCTCCCCGAAATCGTCTCCTTCACAGTCACCGGCAACCTGCGCTCGCAAGCCGTCATGCAGCGCCTCGGCATGACCCACGACCCGAAGGACGATTTCGACCACCCGAACCTCGCCCCCGGCCACAAGCTCCGGCGGCATGTTCTCTATCGCCTGCGAGCGGACGACTGGCGCCAACAAAAATAGAAGCACGTCCCACCCTCCCCTGGGGGAGGGTGGAAGCGAGAGGGTGGGAAGGAAGAGCGGCGGCGATCGCGGATAAAGGTCCGTGGGCGGAGGAACGGGAGGGGCATGTCGGACGAGATCATCATTATCGGGGCGGGCCAGGCGGCGGCGCAGGCGGTGCAGAGTTTGCGCGCCGAGGGCTTCGAGGGCCCGATCCGGCTTTTCGGCGACGAGCCTTACGCGCCCTATCAGCGGCCGCCCTTGAGCAAGAAGTTCCTCGCCGGCGAAATCGGCTATGACCGCGTGGAGCTGAAGGCGCCGGATTTTTATGCGGCGTCGGGCGTCGCGACGCATTTCTCGACCCGCGTCACCGAAATCGACCGGCGCAACAAACGCATCCTGACCGGCGACGGACAGGAATTCCCCTATGGCAAGCTCTTGATCGCGACCGGCAGCCGGGTGCGCGAAATCAACGTGCCGGGCTTCGACCTCGAAGGCGTGCACTATTTGCGCAATATCGACGACGTGACCTCGATCCAGGCGCATTTCAAGCCGGGCGCGAAGATGGTGGTGGTCGGCGGCGGCTATATCGGCCTTGAGGTGGCCGCCGTCGCGGCGAAGCGCGGCATCGATGTGACGGTGCTCGAAACGGCCGACCGCGTGATGGCGCGCGTCGTGGACCCCATCGTCTCGCATTTCTACGAGCGCGTGCACCGCGAGGAAGGCGTCAAAATCGAGACCGGCGTGACGGTTGCCGGTTTCGAGGGCGAGACGAAAGTGGAGGCCGTCGTTTCCGGCGAGGGCGGGCGCTACGCATGCGACCTCGTGGTGGTCGGGATCGGCATTCTTCCGAACACGGAGCTTGCGGCGGAAGCCGGCCTGAAGGTCGAGAACGGCATCGCGGTCGACGAACTTTGCCGCACGTCCGACCCCGATATCTGCGCCGCCGGCGACTGCACCAGCCATCCGAACGGGATTTACGGGGCGCGGCTGCGGCTCGAAAGCGTGCACAACGCGATCGAACAGGGAAAGACGGCGGCGGCGACGCTGGCCGGCCACGAAAAACCCTACAACCAGGTGCCGTGGTTCTGGTCGGACCAGTACGACCTCAAATTGCAGATCGTGGGGCTCTCCACCGGCTACACGCAAGCCGTGGTGCGCGGCGACCCGGCGGCGGGGCGCAGCTTCGCGGTTTTTTACCTGAAAGACGGCGTGCTGATCGCGGTCGACGCGATCAACCGCGCGCCGGAATTCATGATGGCGAAAATGCTGACGGCGAAACGCGCGAAGCTCGACCCGGCGCGGATCGCCGACGAGAGCATCGGCGTCAAGGAGATTGCCGGCTGAGCGCCGGAAACGACAACAAACAACAAGTGCAAGTGGAGGCGCGCGGCGCAATGGCGAAGATCACCTATATCGAACATGACGGCAAGGAACACACGCTCGACGTCGCCGACGGCACGACGCTGATGGAAGCGGCGGTGAAGGCCAGCGTGCCCGGCATCGACGGCGACTGCGGCGGCGCCTGCGCCTGCGCCACCTGCATGGTGTTCGTTCCGCAAGAGTGGTGGGACAAGCTGCCGCCCAAGGAAGACATGGAAGAGACGATGCTCGAATTCGCCGAATATGCCGAAGCGAATTCGCGGCTGTCGTGCCAGATCGTGGCCGGGCCGGCGCTTGACGGGATGAAGGTGCGGATGCCGGAGAGCCAGCATTAGAGTTTGAAGGCGCGGGCTACACACTCACCCGTCATTGCGAGGCCGCAGGCCGAAGCAACCCAGAAGCGGCAAGCCCTGTGCTTGCCGCTTTTTGATTCACGCGGAGGCGCGGCCTGTCCTCCGAAGCTGCAACGCAGCGCAGGAGGAAGACGCGGAGAAGAGGAGAAGAAGGTTTTCACGCGAAGACGCGAAGGCACGAAGATGTGGCTCTTGTCTTTCTTCTCACCCTCCCCTGAGGGAGGGTCAAACCGCTGCAAGCGGTTTGGGGAGGGGTAAGCGACAATCTCCGAAGTTCACGAGGAAAGAACGGCGCTTCATCGGAGCGCCGTTTTCAATTGTCATACGGCGATGATATCTATGTCGTGGACTACACCAAGATCAGCTTTCTCGGAATGACGTCAGAACCATGCAGCATCTCGGGAATGTCCGCTTCGTTGATCGACGCAGATTCGACAGCAACCTTGCCTTGTCTAAAAGAAGCATCAACAGATTGGCCACTTGCCAAGGCCGCATAAAAGCGGTGCGCGAAGTTCACCGCCGCTATATCACTCACGGTTTCCCGCATTGAAATCAGTATCTGCACAGCTGGAAGAAGGTCTTTCTTCGCGCCAGAACTTTTACAAGCACTCAAAACAACGACCTTTGGTGGCGTATCAGTCGCGGCTATCGCCTTCGCAAGAAGATCAAAGGAGAGTCCGTCTACCGCCCTCCCACCCACTTTTCCTGTGTCCGTCACCAATCCCGACTCGTTGCCATGTCCGGAGAAATGCACCACCTGGGGCTTTACTTCATTCAAGCCATCGATCAGCGAGTTTAAATCGGCCGCTGGACTATACTGTACTGACACGTTGTCTCGAAATTTCGATTTGCGGATCGACTCCTGCACCAACCTCACCTCGGCATCGACTCTAAGACGGCCTTCCTCTGGTGGGCTCGCGGTGAGATAGAGAATTGCCAAATGCTTTTTCTTCTTTAGCTCCCGCTTGGTAACGGACCTGAAATTTGGCACAACTCTTACGATGGGATTTCGTTTTGTCGCAACCGTAGACGCAGCTTTACGATTGTCAGCATATCTAACGATTGCCTGCCTGTTAGCTCTGACTGTCGCGTCCTTTTCGTATAGATACCGACTCCCATCGTTGACTTTTCCATCGTTATCCACTCGCACGATCAGATGATGCTTCGTGAGGTGATCGAGAGCGTCCTGAACCTGCTGAGCATTTGCACCCTTGGCCGGAATATCCGCAGCCGCCATTATTTGCTTCTTTGACTTCGGTCGGCTGCCGCGCCCATAAATTACGCTGAAAACTTTTCGACGAATCTTGGCGACTCCGAGGTGTTTGGCCAACTGTAGGACTGATTCTTCGTGGTCGCCTGAAATATTGACGACAGCCGTTCTCCTAGTCATTCACTTGAGCCTTCTTCTTTCCCGATGCCTTGGGAAACATTCGGCTGATGGTGGGCTGGCTAACACCAAGTATTTGGGCTAGCTGCGCTTGAGAATAGCCTTTGTCGAACATCTCCATGAGCTTCAGCTTTCGCAGCATCTCGAGCTCTTTCAGAATTTGTTCTGCTTGTTCGTTGGTCACCTAGTCCTCCAGCAAATCGACGCCACCACCCAACTTTCCCTTCGGTGCGCTCTTGGACAATCCTTTGGGCAGCATTCTGCTGAGCGTTGCGTCGCTGACGCCCAACACCGCGGCAATATGCTTCTGCTTGTATCCCATCGCCAGAAGCTGAAGCATCAAGAGCTTCTTGACCGCTTGCATCTCCTCTACGAGAGACTGATAACTACCTTCGGCCATTAGCTGTCCCCTTTGGTCTTCAGGTTACTCAGCGTTCCTTTGGGAAACATCCGCCCCACGCCGGTCCGATCGATATCCAGCGCGGCGGCGATTTGGGCGTGCCTCATTCCCGAGTTTGCCAACGCCAAGACCAAGAGCTTTTTGATAGCTATCAGTTCCTTCACCGTGTCCGAATTTTCCCTAGCCATCCTGAGATTCCTTCTGCTTGCCCTTCGACGGCTTGCGGCCCTTGGACAAGGTGACATTCACGTGGTTGGGTGTCGTGCCAACAATTTCCGCGATCAGCTTGGGCCGAAGTCCCGCCTTGCTTAGAAATAAAATCTTACCCTTCGACGATTCCATCGAGGCTGTTAGCGCCGCAGCCTGCAACTTGATCAAAATATCGAGCTTCTCGGACACATCGTCTGACATACTCAGCACCTATTTTTTTGACTTCAGATATTCTTGAGGAAGCGGGTGCTGATCGTGCCCAACTCGCACGACAATTCCGGCCTCGATCCACCTTGCGAGAGAGCGACTCAGATTCCCCTTGTCGAGATTCAACTTCTTCGCAATTTCCGCCTGTGGGGTATTTCCATTGCAAAGATTGTATGCAGCCAGCTGCTTTTCGCCGCCCGAGACGGGTGAAACGATCTTCACAATCTCCGACGGCGGGAACGTTTGCCGAGAGATCGTCGCCAGTATCGCCCTAAGAAGGGTCTCGTTCGTGTCCATACACGTCCTCCAGCATGTTCGCGCACGTCGCGAACAAGTGAGTTTTATTTTCCCCCGGGATGCCAACCACGAGATCGAGTAATGCATGATGAGTCAATTCGTATTTTAGAATGTTGATTTTATTGGTTTTTTTGCAACGCTCGAATTTCCATTACCTATTTGACGCAATTGATTCGTGCACGAATCGGTTGTGAACGCCTTCGCCACACGAATGATTCTTTGCGAAGAGAGACGCCGCGCGGGGCGCGGCTTCTGGATTGCCGGATCAGGTCCGGCAATGACGATGTTGGGTGAGGTGCGGGGCGGAAGAGCCGGGCGGCGGCATAGGACGAGAGGTCCAGCCCCCGCCCCGAAATTCGCACAGCGAATTTCGACCCGCCCCAGGGGCGGGCGGGAAGAAAGAAGTGGATGGCCCGAATAAATCGGGCCATGACGTTTTGGGGTGAGCGTGGCGTGTGCCGCACCGCCCATGGACCCCGCTTTCTCCCTTCGCTGCGTTGCAGCTTCCGCCTTCGCGCCTGAAGGCGCTTCGGTGGACAGGTCGGGAGACAGGTCGCCGGGTGACACCGCGTTTTGAGGAGATGCCGCGGCTTCGCGTGATTTCCTTTTTTCTTACGAAGAGAGACGCCGCCTTGCGGCGGCTTCTGGATTGCTTCGCTTCGCTCGCAATGACGATGTTGGGGTGAGGCGGTGCCACAAGCCCCCTCACCCTTTCCCCCTACGCGCCAAGAGGCGCTTCGGAGGACAGGCCGCAAGCTGGCGCTTGCTCCCTCCCTCTCCCCGGAGGGGAGAGGGATCAGAGGGATACGCCTTTACGTGATGCGCTCCGACGCGACGGCTTAAGCGTCGAGCGCGATCAGGCTTTCGGCGGTGTCGACGGCGGATTGTTCCCAGGGGCGGGGGTTCCAGCCGAGGAGGCGGATTGCCTTTTCGCCGGTGGCGTGTTTTTCCTTGCCGAGTTCGGGGAGCACCAGTTTCAGCTCGGGCATGCGCATGGCGGCGATGAAGACCAGCCAGTTGGGCAATTGGCGCGTGGGCACTTTCGCCGCCGCCTTGCCCATGCGCGCCTTCAACGCGCGGGCGATGTCGCGCATCCAGACATAGTCGCCGGAGATCGCGAGGAAGCGTTCGCCCTTGGCGGCGGGGTCGGTCATTGCGCGCAGATGAAGGTCGGCGACGTCGCGCACATCGACAAGGCCGAAGGAGAGCTTCGGCATGCCGGGCACGGAACCGTCGATCAGGCCTTTCACGATCTGGATCGAGGTCGAGAAGTCGGGGCCGAGGACGGGGCCGAGCACGCCGACCGGATTGACGACGCTCAGTTCGAGCCCGTTGCCCTCGCGGGCGACGAAATCCCAGGCGGCGCGTTCGGCGATGGTTTTCGATTTGGTGTAGGGGGTGAGGTCGCCGCCGCCTTCGAGATTTGTCCAGTCGGTTTCGTCGAAGGGCTTCTTGCGGACTTCATGGCCATAGCCGATGGCGGCGAAGGACGACGTCATCACGACGCGTTTGACGCCGGCGTCGCGGGCGGCGCGGAGCACGCGCAACGCGCCGTCGCGGGCCGGCACGATCAACTCGTTCTCGTCTTTCGGCACGCCGGAGGGAAAGGGCGAGGCGACATGGAGCGCATAGTCGCAGCCTTGCGCGGCCTCGGCCCAGCCTTTGTCTGCCGTGAGGTCGGCGGCGAAGAAGGAGAGGCGCGGGCCGGGCTCGGCGCCGCCCGCTTTCAGCATGGCGCGGACATCCGCCTCGCGGGCGAGATTGCGCACCGTGGTGCGGACCTCGTGGCCCTTGTCGAGAAGCTGGAGGATGCAATGGGCGGCGATGAAGCCCGAGCCGCCGGTGACGAGGACTGTTGCCATGGGTGTTCCTCCGTTGTCGGATTGTTTTCTCTACGCCGTCATTGCGAGGAGCGTAGCGACGAAGCAACCCAGAAGCCGCAAGTTCGGTGTTTGACGCTTTCTGGGTTGCTTCGCTTCGCTCGCAATGACGGTTCTTTTTATCCTGCCCTAATCCGCCGCTTGCGCGAACTGGCCGGAGGCGGGGGAGAGTTTGTGGTTCTTCAGCGGCAATTGCCGGATGCGCTGACCGGTGAGACTGAAGACCGCGTTGGCGACGGCGGCCGAGATGGGCGGGGTGCCGGGCTCGCCGAGGCCGCCGATGGGGGCGCCGCTTTCGATGAAGTGGACGTCGATCTGCGGCGTGTCGGCGAGCTTCAGCATTTCGTAATCGGTGAAGTTCGTCTGCGCGACGGCGCCGCCTTCGATCGAGATCTCCCCGAAGAGCGCGGCGGTGAGGCCGTAGATGATGGCGCTTTCGACCTGCTGGGTGGCGGTGTCCGGGTGGATCACCTCGCCGCAATCGACGGCGGCGGTGACGCGGTGGACCTTCACTTCGCCGGGCTCGACGATCGAGATTTCGGCGACCTCGGCGACGATCGAGCCGAAGCTTTCCTGGATCGCGATGCCCCGCGAGCGGCCGGCGGGCAGCGGGCGCCCCCAGCCGGCTTTTTCGGCCGCAAGTTCCAGCACCGCCAGATGACGCGGCTGGTCCCGCAGCATGGCGCGGCGATATTCGAAGGGGTCCTGCCCCGCTTCATGCGCCAGCTCGTCGACGAAGCTCTCGTTGAAGAAAGTGTGCTGCGTGTGCGCGACGGAGCGCCAGGGGCCGCGCGGCACCGGATTATCGATCTCGACAAAGCGGATCGACTGGTTGGGCACATTATAAGGAATGTGCGGGGCCTCGCCGGGCTCGTCCTTGTGGACGTAGCGGTTCTCCCAGGCAACCGGCATGCCCGCATCGTCGAGCGCGGCGCGCAGGCGCGACGAGGAGGCGATGCGGTAGGCGTCGTGCTGGATGTCGTCCTCGCGGGTGTAGACGAGCTTCACCGGAGCGTCGACTTCCTTCGCGATCATCGCCGCGAAATCGATCTCGCTCGGGAAATCGAAGAAGCCGGCGCGGATCGGGATGCGGCGGCCGAAACCGCCGCCGAGCAGCATCGGATGCAGCGTCACATTTTCGAAGTCGAGGCCGGCGACTTCGGCGATGCGGGCGCGGGCGCCGAGCGGGTCCTGCACGCCGAGCCAGACATCGGCCTTGCCGTCGCGGATCCAGACGGTGCAGTTCATCGGCTCCATGCAGGCATGGGCCAGATAAGGCACGCGGTAGGCGGCTTCGACGATGCGCGTGGCGCCTTCGAAGGCGGCGGGCGCGTCGCCGACCTCGCGGTCTTCCTCGCTGCCGCCGGCATCGAGCGCGGCATCGTGACCGGCATAAATGGTTTCCGAGGAGATCGCCTCGTTGCCTTTGGTGTCGAAGGTGATGTCGAGGGCGAGGGCGGCTTCCTTGGCGCGCCAGTAATTGTCGGCGATGACGGCGACGCCGCCCGGGAACTCGACGACTTTTTTGACGCCGCGGCGGGCGAGGATTTCGGTCGCGTCATATGAAGCAACGCTGCTGCCGAAGACCGGGCCGAGATGGACCGCCGCATAAAGCAGACCTTCGGGGCGCGCGTCGACGCCATACATCGCCGTGCCGTCGACCTTGGCCGGGATGTCGAAGCGCGGGCGCGGCGTGCCGACGATGGTGTAGTCCTTCTTCGCCTTCAGCTTCGGCGCGGCGGAAGGTGCGTAATCCGCCGCATCGGCCGCGAGTTCGCCATATGTGGCGGACTGGCCGGCCGGACCCTTGACCATGCTGAGCGCGGCCGTGCATTCCGACGGCGAACAATTCCAGCGCGCGGCGGCGGCCTTGACCAGCATCTCCTTCGCGGCGGCACCCGTGACGCGCATGCCGTGGTGGCCGGTGTAGCGCACCGCCATCGAACCGCCGGTGACCTGAAGGTTCATGAATTTCGCGACCTGGTACCAGCCGGCATTGGCGACGCCTTTCAGCATCGGCGGCACGGCATCGCCGGCGACGAAACGGTTGCCCAGCGCCTCGTTGGCGAAGGCGCTTTCGGCGGGCGCCTGTTCGGCGCGGACCAGCGACCAGTCGGCTTCCATTTCCTCGGCCGCCATCATCGCGAGCGCGGTGATCGGCCCCTGCCCCATGTCGGCATGGGGCACGTAAACCGTCACGATGTTGTCGGGCGAAATCTTCAGCCAGGTGGTGACGAAGCGTTCGCCGCCCCCGGCCGCCGCCTTGTCGGCGAGGCCGCGGCGCGACGTGCCGGAGAAGGAATAGGCAAGCAGCAGACCGCCGCCGGCGACACCGCCCGCGACCAGCAATTGACGGCGTGTGGGCTTCTTGAGTTCGATGGCCATGATGCTGTTCTCCCTCAGGCGGCGGTGACGGAACGGATGGCGGCGCGGACGCGCGGATAGGTGCCGCAGCGGCAGACATTGGTGATCGCCGCGTCGATGTCTTCGTCCGTGGGCTGAGGGTTTTCGGCGATCAGCGCCGAAACCGCCATCAGCATGCCGGACTGGCAGTAGCCGCATTGCGGCACCTGCGCCTCGATCCAGGCTTGCTGGAGGGGAGCGAGCATGCCCTCGGCGGCGCCGGACGATGCGGCAAGGCCTTCGATGGTGGTGATGTCGGCGCCGTCGACCGCCTCGACCGGGGTGACGCAGCTTCGCATCGCAACCCCGTCGACATGGACCGTGCAGGCGCCGCAGGCGGCGACGCCGCAGCCGAACTTGGTGCCGGTCATGCCGAGCTCGTCGCGCAGGGCCCAGAGAAGCGGCATTTCGGGCTCGATGTCGAGTGCATGAGCCTTGCCGTTGACGCGCAGCGTGATGGACATGGGGGTTCCTCCAGCGGATTCGGGGGCGGGTTCCGGGCGTGACTGACCGGTTTTACCATTTCGGTCAGTCGGTTTCCAGCGTCGATTTCAGGGTCACGGTTTTGTGAAGGCGGCGGTGGGCAGGCCCGGCGGGGCGATCTATCTTCCGGGTATCGTAGTTTCGACATTTCCGGAGGTTTCCATGTCCGTTCGTCCGCTCGCCGCCGCCACGCTTCTTGCCATGTTGCTTCCCGCAAGCGCTGCTTGGGCCGCGCCGGAGGCCCGGGCCGTGTTCCACAACAATGACGGTGCGGCTGCCGGCGCGGCGACGCTGCACGAGGGACCGGCGGGCGTGCTGCTGCGGATCGAGGTGGAGGGGCTGGCGCCCGGCTGGCACGGCGTCCACTTCCACGCCACCGGCGACTGCTCGGACGAAAAGTTCATGGCGTCCGGCGGACATATCAATCATGCGCATGAAGCCGACAAGGCGCCGCACGGGCTTCTCAACCCGGACGGGCCCGACTTCGGCGACCTGCCTAACCTTTATGTGGCGGCGGACGGCACCGGCAAGGCCGAGATGTTCTCGGCGCTGGTCAGCTTCGACGGCGCGGGCGATCGCGCCGCGCTGTTCGACGCCGATGGCAGCGCCATCGTAATCCATGAAAGCGCCGACGATCATTTGAGCCAGCCGATCGGCGGCGCGGGCGCTCGGATCGCCTGCGCGGTGCTGGAGCGCGCCGAATAGGCCATACATTTTCCGGTTGATCGTTGATGATATTTTGATTATATCTTGCTGCAAGACAGTCGCAGGGAGAGAGATCATGGACGATCGTCAGCAGGAGGAGAGCGCGATGACACGCTACCGGGTCGGCGTCGGCGAGGAATTTCCGATGGCCGAACGGCTGAGGCGCGAATTCGAGCGCGGCTGCCGCTACGGGGAGGCCCGGTGGCGCGAGGAAAGCGGATATTGGCGCCGGCGTTTCGGCGGCGGGTCTGCGTTGTGGGGACTGGCAGCGCTTGTTGCCGTGGTGGCGGCCCTGTCGGTGGCGATCAGCTATCCGCTGGCGACGCTCGGTGTGCTGGCGGCGGTGCTGCTGCTTTCGCGCGGGCGGCGCGGCCGGCGGCGCCATCGCAAGGTGTATGACGCATGAGCGCGGAGACGGACGAGGATCGCAAGCCGCGGCGCGGAAGGCGGCATGGACGTCACGGGCGGCATGGCGAGGCGGAACGCGAGACGACGCGGGTGCAGCTCGAAATGCCGCCGCAGGCGATGGAACGGCTGCAACAGTTGAAGGACAAGACCGAGGCGGCTTCATACGCCGAGGTGATCCGCAACGCGCTCCGGCTTTACGAAGCGCTGATCGGCGAGGCCGAACGCGGCGCCGAATTCCAGGTCAAGGAACCGGACGGAACGAGCGTGCCTTACCGGATTTTTTTGTAGGCGGCCAAATTCCTCGCATCGTCATTGCGAGGAGCGGAACGCGACGAAGCAACCCAGAAAGCCGCACATACCGAGTTTGCCGCTTCTGGGTTGCTTCGCTTCGCTCGCAATGACGGATTATTATAGTTCGTATACGGAAATTACAAGGCCCTACCCCACCTCAAGCCTTGTCGGGGCGTCGGGGGCGGGCGAGAGGCGGGCCGGCGGTGCGGCGCGGACGGGCAGGTGGCAGGCGACGCGGGTGCCGATGCCGGGCGTCGATTCGAGCGTCACCCAGCCGCCATGCAATTCGACGAATGAATGCACGAGCGAGAGGCCGAGGCCGGCGCCACGGCGGCGGTCGCCGCTGCCATGGGCCTCGAAACGATCAAAGACGTTCGACTGAAACTCCGGCTTGATGCCGTCGCCGGTGTCGGCGACGAAAAGCTCGACCGAATTTTCAAAACGCATGGCGCCGATGGTGATGGTGTCGCCGGGGCTGGTGAAGGCCAGCGCGTTCGACAGCAGGTTTATCATGATCTGCTTGATGCGCTTTTCGTCGGCGCGGACGATGCCGATGTCCTTCGGACAGTCGACCTTCAGCACGACCTTGTTTTTCTGCGCCGGGCGCTGCGCAAACTCTTCCGTGGCGTAGATCACTTCCGACAATTCGACATCGGACAGATCGAGCGTCATGGCGCCCGCCTCGATGACCGCGAGATCGAGAATGTCGTTGACGACGTCGATCAGCGTTTCGGAACTTTCGAGGATGCCTTGCATGTATTCGTGCTGGCGCGGATTGAGCGTGCCGAACATTTCGGTTTCGAGAATTTCGCCGAAGCCGAGAATGTTGGTGAGCGGCGTGCGCAACTGATAGGAGACGTGGCTGATGAATTCCGATTTCAGCCGGTCGGCGGTTTCGAGCGCGTCGTTGCGTTCGCGCAGGGCGCTTTCGATCTGGATCGAATCGGTGACGTCGACAAAGGTCACCAGCGTCGCGCCGTCGGGCAATGGCACCTGCGCATAGTCGATGACGGTGTTGTCCGGCCGCCGGAGACGCCCGGTCGTCTGGGCGCGGGTGCCGGACGCATTGGTGATGGCGGCGATGACGCCCGGTATTTCCGGCACACCGTCGATCAGACCGCGGGCGATCTCGGCGAGATCGTTGACATGGGGCTCGCCTTCGAGATCGTCGGGCGAGAAATTCCAGATTCGCGCAAAGGCCGGGTTTGAAAGTTTCAGGCGGCCGTCGGAGCCGAAGACCGCGACGCCTTCATAGAGATTGTCGATGGTTTCGCGCTGCACGCGGGCCAGCGTGTTGTAGCTGCTTTCGAGATTGAGACGCTCGGTGACGTTTTCATAGAGATAGACGACGCCGCCAAAGGGATGCGCCTGACCGACCATCTTGACGGTGCGGCCGTCCGGCAGGTGCCAGTATTCCTCGATCGGATCGGGGGCGGTGTAAAGCTCCATGCGCGCCTGCTTCCAGGCCTGGAAGTTCGCCTGTTCGGGCAGGCGGCGGCGGGCGCGCAGCTCGTCGAGAATTTCGCCGTCGGCCGGGCCCTGATCGAGCCATTGCGGATCGAGGCCCCAGAGCGTTTCGAAGGCGCGGTTGTGGAAGGCGAGGCGCTTGTCCGGTCCGCAGATCGCCACCGCCGTCGTCACGCGGTCGAGCGTCGCGGCATGGCTTTCGATGTGACGGCGAAGCTCGCCCTCGGCTTCGTCTAGCGCCGAGACATCGACCGCAACGCCGGCGACGCCGTCGCTGACACGCTGTTCGACGATTTCCAGCGCCCGGCGCTCGCCGGCCATGATGGCGTGGCTGCGCTCGCGGGCGCGGGGGCGGTCGAACAACGCGCGGCGCAGCGCCGACAGCGTCTCCTCGTTCAGAAGTTCGAGGCCCTTCATCACCGCCTCTTCCGGCGAGGCGGCATCGACCGCTTCGGCATAGGCCGTGTTGACCCAGGCAAGCTTGCCCTCGCCGTCGCGGCGCCAGGCCGGGAGCGGCGCCGTCATCAATTGTTCCTCGAAGCGGGCGCGCGCGGCCTCGGCGGCGCGCAGGCGATCCTTCAGGCGCGAGACCTCGGCGCGTTCGCCGGTGACGTCGCGCAGCCAAAGCACGGCAAGGGCGCCGGCCGGGCGGCCCTCGGCCTCGAAGGTGCGGCCATCGGTCGATTGCACATGCAGCGAAAAGCGGGCGCCGCGCGTGCGCAGGCGCTGGACGGCGGTGTTGAGGCGGCCGGCATTTTCGGGCTCGAGCCGGGTCAGCAGATAGCTGAAATCGAGATCGCCCGAGGAGGGATCGACCAGCGTCGCCGTCGAGCCGACGATGCGGGGGCGGGCCTGAAAGGTGCCGGGCGAAGCGCGCAGGCTTTCCGGCGTCCAGATGAAAACAGCGTCGGGTTCGGCGGCGAGGATCGCCTCGGCCGCGTCGAGCCGGGCTTCGAGGGCACCGAGGCCCGCCTCGCGCGCGAGCGCCACGCGGCGCGCGGCGCGGGCCGAGCGCAAACCGACAATGCCGGCAAGCGCGCCCGCAAAGGCAATGCCGGCGGCAACGGCATAGGCGGCGGCGACGGCGGGATCGGCCGCGGCCTCGGGCGGCAGGCCGATGGCGACCAGCCGGTCCATCAGGCCTTTCGGCACGATTTCCTGCGCCGTGGCGGCGGCAGGCCACAATGCGAGCAGGGGCGCGAGCAGGGCGGACGGCGCGGCGGCGGCACGCAAGCTTTCCGTCAAATTCCGGCTTCCGGCCGCCTTCATCACGCAAATCCCCATCGCGCTCCGCCCCTTTTTGCGTGGACGGAGGCAAATCACTTGACCCCGTGAGATACTACACCATTGGAGACTCCGGGGTGAAAGCGGCGTCGGCAAAAAGGGCGGGCAAGAAAAAGCCCGGCGCGAGGCCGGGCTTTCCTGTGTTCGCCGTAACCGCCGATCAGTAGCGGTAGGTCTCGGGCTTGAAGGGGCCCTCGGCGGCGACGCCGATATAGTCGGCCTGCTTCTTGTTCAGCGTTTCGAGCTTCACGCCGATCTTGGCCAGATGCAGGCGCGCGACCTTTTCGTCGAGCTCCTTCTTCAGGACGTAGACTTTCTTCTCGTAGTCGTCCGGCTTCGTCCAGAGTTCCATCTGGGCCAGCGTCTGGTTGGTGAAGGAGGCCGACATCACGAAGCTCGGATGGCCGGTGCCGCAGCCGAGATTCACGAGGCGGCCCTCGGCGAGCAGGATGATGCGCTTGCCGTCCTGGAACTCGATCTCGTCGACCTGCGGCTTGACGTTGTGCCACTTCAGATTGCGAAGACCGCCGATC
Organism: Alphaproteobacteria bacterium HGW-Alphaproteobacteria-11; assembly: GCA_002841195.1. Lineage (GTDB taxonomy): Bacteria > Pseudomonadota > Alphaproteobacteria > Parvibaculales > Parvibaculaceae > Parvibaculum. Next base: position 13,175 of record PHEO01000012.1, on the reverse strand, counting down.
TGGATCTCGCTGTCGAAGTGGCCGATGTTGCAGACGATGGCGCGGTGCTTCATGGCGCGCATGTGATCGACGGTGATGACGTCGACATTGCCGGTCGTGGTGACGAAGATGTCGCCGCGGGGGGCGGCTTCGTCCATCGTCGTGACTTCATAGCCTTCCATCGCGGCCTGGAGCGCGCAGATCGGATCGATTTCGGTGACGATGACGCGGCAGCCGGCCTGGCGCAGCGAGGCGGCGGAGCCCTTGCCCACGTCGCCGAAGCCCGCGACGACGCCGACCTTGCCCGACATCATCACGTCGGTGGCGCGGCGGATGCCGTCGACCAGCGATTCACGGCAACCATAAAGATTGTCGAATTTCGATTTCGTCACGCTGTCGTTGACGTTGATCGCCGGCCAGAGCAGCGTGCCCTTCTTCTGCATTTCATAGAGACGGTGGACGCCGGTGGTGGTTTCCTCCGTCACGCCGCGCACACTCTTTGCGATCTGGTTGTACCAGCCCGGCTTGTGCTTGAGGCGGCGCTTGATGGCGGCGAAGAGGATTTCCTCTTCCTCGTTGCCCGGGCTTTCGAGGAAAGCCGTGTCGCCGTCCTCGGCGCGCTTGCCGAGATGGATCAGCAGCGTCGCGTCGCCGCCGTCGTCGAGGATCATGTTGGGGGCGCCGCCATCCGACCATTCGAAAATGCGGTGGGTGTATTCCCAGTAGTCCTCAAGGCTTTCGCCCTTGATCGCGAAAACCGGAATACCGCGTGCGGCGATCGCGGCGGCCGCATGGTCCTGCGACGAATAGATGTTGCACGAAGCCCAGCGAATGTCGGCGCCGAGTTCGGCCAGCGTCTCGATCAGCACGGCGGTCTGGATCGTCATGTGCAGCGAGCCGGCGATGCGGGCGCCCTTCAAGGGCTTCTGCGCGCCGAATTCCTCGCGCGTCGCCATCAGGCCCGGCATTTCGGTTTCGGCGATGTCGATTTCCTTGCGGCCCCAATCGGCGAGATTGATGTCCTTGATCGCGTAATCGCGTGGATCGGCTTTGGCGGCTTGGCTCATGGGGCGGTAGCTCCTTTGCGGGGCGTGATTTCAGGCGGGCCGGCGCGGGCGGCGCACACAAGCGCCGCGGCTCGCGAGGCGGCCGGTTCGGGAGGCGTTATAGCAAGGTCGGGGGTGGGGGGCAAGGTCGATATAAAGAAATCTTTATATCGTTGTTTCGACCGGGAAAATGGCCCCAAGCGGGACCGATCTAGTCCCGTTCGCCGAAGCCGTCGTTGACGAGGGCCTCCAGCGCATCTAGGGCGGCCTCGGCTTCGGGACCCTCGGCCTCGATCAGGATGCAGCAGCCGGGCGCGGCGGCCAGCATCATCAGGCCCATGATCGAGGTGCCGGGCACCGTCTGGCCCTCGCGGGAGACGCGGATGTCGGCGTCGAAACGCTCGGCTGTCTGGACGAATTTCGCCGAGGCGCGGGCGTGGAGGCCGCGCGTGTTGACGATTTTGAGGAGGCGGGATGCGGGACGCGGTGCCCCGCCGCTTTCGACCGTCACGCGCCGTCGCCAGCCAGTACGCGGCTCGCAATCGAAATATATTTGCGGCCGGATTCCTGCGCCTGATCGACGGCCTCGCCGAGCGAAGCCGTGTCGCGGACGGAGGCGAGCTTGATCAGCATGGGCAGGTTGACGCCGGCGATCACTTCGACCTTGGCCTTGTCCATCACCGAAATCGCAAGGTTGGAGGGCGTGCCGCCGAACATGTCGGTCAACAGGATGACGCCGTCGCCGCTGTCGGACGCGGCGACCGCCTTCAATATGTCCTTGCGGCGCTGCTCCATGTCGTCGTCGGGGCCGATGCTGATGGCCGCGACCTGCGCCTGCGCGCCGACGACATGCTCCATCGCGGCAACAAACTGGCTGGCCAGCTGACCATGTGTGACAAGTACCAATCCGATCATCGACCGCCCTCTTTGCCGCATCCGGGCCGCCAGACGGCCGGGCGGCGTAACTTACCCCTGCGAGGGGCGTATCGTGACCTCATTCCGGCGTCAATGACAAGTGTTGCGACGCAACAATCGGCATCGTTTCGGGCGTGTCGGCGGCGGCGGATTTCGGGATCAAAGGCGGCCGTCGGGGCCCGGAAAACCGGTTTCCGGAATAGCGGCCAGCGCGAGACGGAGCTTTTCGGGCGCCGTGATATCGAAAGCGTGTAGCGCCAGCACCGGCAGGCGGAGGCCGGCGATTTCCTCGCGGCGAGGCTCGGGCAGACGCGGCACGGCAGCGCGCGGCACCAGATCGACGATCAACACAACATCGCCTTGCGCCGCCGCCGGCACTTCGACAAGGCCGAGGCCGCGCAACTCGATGAGGCCGGCCAGCATTTCGGGCGCGGAGGCAACGAGGCGCGCGCCGTCGCGAACGAGGCGTACCTGGTCGTCGGCAACAAGCCGGGTTTCGCCGGTGGCGTCGGCACGAATGAGACGAAATGCCAGATCGGATTTTCCGGCGCCGGAAGGTCCGCGCAACAGCAGCGCGCGCGCGCCGCAGACAACGCAGGTGCCGTGCATGTAGATCCCGTCGGGCATCGTCAGCCTGCCGCCGGCAGATCGACGGTGAAGCGCGCGCCGCGCACCTTGTCGCCGTCCATCAGATTGGTGGCGCGCACCGTGCCGCCATGCGCGTCGACGATCTGCCGGGAAATGGCGAGGCCAAGGCCCGAATGCTTGCCGAAACTGTCCGGCCGGTCGGTGTGGAAACGGTCGAAGATGCGCTCGAAACTGTCGGGTGGGATGCCCGGGCCCTCGTCCTCGACCTGAATGACGATGCGGGCGCGCGCCCGCGCGGCGGAAACGCGGACGACACCGCCCGGCGGACTGAACGAAAGCGCGTTGTCGACCAGATTGCGCACGACCTGGCCGAGACGCATGTCGAAACCCTTGACCGTCATCTGCTCGCGACCTTGCGCGCCGGGATCGATGTCGAGCACGACGCGGGCATCGCCCGCGACGCCCGTTTCGGTGAAGAGATCGCAAACCGTTTCGAGCAGCGTCGGAATGCTCACCTCATCCATTTCCTCTCGCGACAATTCGGCGTCGAGCCGCGAGGCGTTGGAAATGTCGCTGATCAGACGGTCGATGCGACGGACATCGTCCTGGATGATCTGCGTCAGACGTTCCTTGGCGGCATCGTCCTTCGCCAGCCGCAACGTCTCGACGGCGCTTCGGAGCGAGGTCAGCGGATTTTTCAGTTCATGCGCGACGTCGGCGGCGAAGCTCTCGATCGCGTCGATGCGGCTGTAGAGCGCATTGGTCATGTCGCGCAGCGAGCCGGACAGTTCGCCGATCTCGTCGCGGCGTCCGGTGAAGTCGGGAATTTGCGCGCGCGCATTCTTGCCGCGGCGGACGATTTCGGCGGCCTGCGCCAGACGGCGGACCGGTTCGGCGATGGTGCCGGCAAGCACCACCGACAGAAGAATGGTGACGCCGAGCGCAACCATGAAGACCTGCACGATGGCAAAGCGTTCGGCGCGGACAATGGCGTCGATGTCGCCGCCGCGCGTCGACAGCATCAGCACGCCAAGCACCGCGCGGTAACGCTGGATCGGCACGGCGACCGAGACGATCAATTCGTTCCGGTCGTTGACGCGTTCCATGCTGGAGGGCGTGCCCGTCAGCGCGCCGATGACTTCGGCATACATCGTGCCGTTCTGACTGCCGGCTTCGCGGAAACGCTCGAGATCGCGGCCGGGCAGTATGCTCAACATCCAGTCGGCAATGCCCTCCAGGAAACCCGGTTCGTCGACGCCTTCAGGCGGCGGCAATTCGAAGGCGACCACCTGGCCGGACGCGGAGAGCTGGCGCGAATCGAGAATAAGCCAGCCATCCTTGTCGTAGAGACGGGCGCGGGTCTGGGTCGGCAGAACGAGCCGCCGCAGGATCGGCGCAGCCCCCTCGGGATCGATCGGCAAGGTTCTCTCGGCCAGCGCGGCTTCAATCGACGATTGTGCCTCGCGACTACCCGCAAGCGGATCGATCACCTGTGCATCCGGTGTCGAGGTCGCGCCTTCGGCGATGGCACCGGCGATGATTTCCGCCTGGGTCAGAAGACTCTGGCGGCGCGCGTCGATCAGCCCTTCGCGAAACTGGTTGAGATAAAGTATGCCGGTCAGCAGGACAAAAAGCGCCGCGACATTGAAGGCGACGATGCGGCGCGTCAGGCTCGAAAACCGGCCGCGCGCCAGAAATCCGCGAAAGGCGGAAAGCGAACGCGCCGCCCATGCCGCGAAACGCGCGGGCAATGCCGATGCGGGCGCGGCGCGCGGCGCGGGATCGCCCGACCCCGCGGGCTCGCTTTCATTGTCGATCAGGCTGGCCATGACATCTCTTCGGCCTTTTCATGCCGTGGCCTCATGCCGCGCGCCGAAGCCCGCCGGCAGGAATCAGGCCTCGCGGTAGCGGTAGCCGACGCCGTAGAGCGTTTCGATGGCGTCGAAATCGTCATCGACTTCCTTGAACTTCTTGCGCAACCGCTTGATGTGGCTGTCGATGGTGCGGTCGTCGACATAGACCTGATCGTCATAGGCCGCGTCCATCAGCGCGTCGCGGCTTTTGACGTAGCCCGGACGCTGGGCCAGCGCCTGCAGGATCAGGAACTCGGTGACGGTCAGCACGACCTGCTTGCCGCCCCAGGTGCACGTATGGCGTTCGGGATCGAGCAGCAAATGGCCGCGCTCCATCACCTGATTGGCGGCGCCTTCAGCCGGCGCTGCGCCCTCGACCTTGGGGCTGAAGCGGCGCAGAACCGCCTTCACGCGTTCGACCAGCAGGCGCTGCGAGAAGGGCTTGGTGATGTAATCGTCGGCGCCCATCTTGAGACCGAACAATTCGTCGATCTCGTCGTCCTTGGAGGTGAGGAAAATCACCGGCAGGTCGGATTTCTGGCGCAGACGGCGCAGCAGCTCCATGCCGTCCATGCGCGGCATCTTGATGTCGAAGACGGCGACGTCGGGCGGATTGGCCGAAAGGCCCGCCAGCGCCGCCGCGCCATCGGTATAGGTCTGTACGTGATAGCCCTCGGCCTCGAGCGCGATGCTCACCGAAGTCAGAATGTTGCGGTCGTCGTCGACCAGCGCAATGGTCGGCATTGGCCCCCGTTCCTTCTCAGCCTGGCCCCTTTGGCCGGTCTGGCCCTTCGGTTCTTCCTCGTTCCGGACCTCTTGCATCGGCATACCCCGCTCTCGAACGCCACCCAGCGCGGCGACGAGGCTTAGGCATGCTTTTGGCCCAAAATGTGGCGGCAGTATAAGGGGTTGATGCCTCACTCGCCATGCCCCGCGCGGCGCGCGTCGGGCCGATTTGACAAGCGCCCAGCCGGACGGCCATGAGTAGATGAATGAAAGAAGGCCCGGAAGCGGCCAATGAGGGGGGAATATCATGCTGAAGCGCGTTCTTGCCGGGTTTGCCGGGCTCATTATCCTGCTGGTCGCAGTGCTTGTCGGCCGGACGCTGGCGGTGCCGGTGCTTGATGTCGAGGCGGCCGGGGAAGCGGCAAGCATCGATGCGGAACGCGCGGCCGCGCATCTGGCCGAAGCCGTGCGCTTCGAGACGATTTCGCATCAGCGCGGCGCGGACGCCGCCGCCATCGCCCGCTCGGACGCGGCCTTTACCGGCTTCCGCAACTGGATGGACGCGACCTATCCGGCCTTCACCGAAGCGACGACCCGCGAGATCGTCGGCGGGCACACGCTCTTTTATACCTGGGCGGGAAGCGACGCGGCGCTCGACCCGGTGCTGATGATGTCGCATATCGACGTGGTGCCGATTGCGCCGGGCACGGAAGATCAGTGGGAGCATCCGCCCTTTTCGGGCGCCATCGCCGACGGCTATGTGTGGGGGCGCGGCACCATCGACAACAAGGGCTCGCTGATCGCGATGGTGGAAGCGGCCGAACTGCTGGCGGCGCGCGGCTTCCGGCCGGTGCGCAGCATCATGTTCGCTTTCGGCCATGACGAGGAAATCGGCGGCGGCACCGGCAACAAGGCGCTGGCCGAGCTGCTGCAGGCGCGCGGCACGCGGCTGCACTGGGTGAAGGACGAAGGCGGCGTGATCGGCCACGGGCTGTTGCCCGGCGTCAACACACCCGTCGCCATGATTGGCGTGGCCGAGAAGGGCTCGATCTCGCTCGACATCGTCGCCTATTCGCGCGGCGGACATTCGTCGATGCCCTCGCCCGCCGCCGAGACCGCCATCGGACGACTGGCGCGCGCGCTGGAGCGGATCGGCGATGCGCCGTTTACCTCGCGCGTCGACGGCGCGACACGCGGCATGATCGAAGGACTGGCGCAGGCCGCACCCTTTTTGCAGCGCATGGTCTATGCCAATCTCTGGCTCTTCGAGCCTGTGGTGCGCGGCGTGATGGAAAAGAGCCCGACCAGCGCGGCGCAAATTCACACGACGATCGCGCCGACGATCATCGAGGGCGGCAACAAGGAAAACGTGCTGCCGCCGGAAGCGCGCGCGGTCGTCAATTTCCGCATTCATCCGCGCGACAATGCCGAGACGGTGATGGCGCATGTGCGCGCGGCCATCGACGATCCGGACGTGAAGATCGAACCGCTGCCGGGCATCCGCGAAGCCTCGCAGGTGTCGAATATCGAAGGCGACGGCTACAAATTCCTGACCCGCGTCATCGGCGAAAGTTTTCCGGGCACGATCACGGCGCCTTATCTGGTCGTCGGCGGCACCGACAGCCGCCACTATCTTCCGATCACCGACAATGTGTTCCGCTTCATCCCCATCCGCATGGGGCCGGACGACATGGCGCGCTTCCACGGCACCAACGAGCGGGTGTCGGTGGCCAATATGGGCGAGGCCGTCGCCTTCTATGTCCGGCTGATCGAGACGATGGAAGCGGCCGAATAACGCTGTTTTCAAGGTTAAGGCTGCCGCTTTTTGCGCCAGCGAAGCCGTTTTGCCGGGCAATGGAGACGCTTCGCCGCACCCTTTGCAAGCGGCTCGCAAAGCGGTTGCGCCGGGGAGGGGCCGCCAGTATGTTGGCGCCGAATTTCCGACCCGCTGGAGAGAGACCGGGGCATCTGGCCCCAGTTTTGCTATATTTCCGGTGGATGACCGACGCGCCCAAGCTGGCGCGACAATAATCGCCCGACGGGTTTTCCGGAACCGGGCGGCGGGGAAGCGAACAAGCCAGACGGCCCGCGGGGGCCTCTCGGGATCACGAGGAGAGAATTGTGAAACAGACCGGGCCCATCATCAGCCGTTTCGGCGTCGACAAAAGCGGCTTCAAAAATCTTGCCGCCGCGCACTGGAACTACCGCCCCGCCGCGCTCTACGAAGAAGCGATAAAACGGAACGAGGGCCATGTTGCCGCCAACGGGCCCTTCGTCGTCAAGACCGGCGTTCACACCGGCCGCTCCGCGAAAGACAAATTCATCGTCCGCGACGCCTCCACCGAAAAGACCGTCTGGTGGGACAACAACAAATCGATGACGGCCGAAGCCTTCGACCTTCTCCATGCCGACATGCTGAAACACGCCGAGGGCAAGGAACTCTTCATTCAGGATCTTTTCGGCGGCGCCGACGAAACCCATCGCCTCGCGACCCGCGTCTACACCGAATATGCCTGGCATTCGCTGTTCATCCAGAACCTGCTGATCGAACCGAAGCCGGAAGAGCTCGACAATTTCGAGCCGCAATTCACCATCATCGACCTGCCGAGCTTCGAAGCCGACCCCGAGAAATACGGCGCGCGCACCGGTACCGTGATTGCCTGCAACTTCGCCAAGCGCATCGTGCTGATCGCCGGCACGTCCTATGCCGGCGAGATCAAGAAATCCGTCTTCTCGATGCTGAACTACGAATTGCCCCCGAAGCGCGTGATGCCGATGCATTGCTCGGCGAATGTCGGACCGGAAGGCGACACCGCGATCTTCTTCGGCCTGTCGGGCACCGGCAAGACGACGCTTTCGGCGGTTGCCACGCGCACGCTGATCGGCGACGACGAGCATGGCTGGTCGGAAAACGGCGTCTTCAACTTCGAAGGCGGTTGCTATGCCAAGATGATCAAGCTGTCGGCCGAAGCCGAACCGGAAATCTATGCCGTCACCAAGCGTTTCGGCACCGTGCTTGAAAACGTCGTGATGGACGAAGACACCCGCGAGCTCGATCTCGACAGTGCCGCGCTGGCCGAGAACTCGCGCGGCGCCTATCCGCTTTCGTTCATTCCGAATGCCAGCCCCACGGGGCGCGCGCCGCACCCGAAAAACATCATCATGCTGACGGCGGATGCCTTCTCGGTGCTGCCGCCCGTCGCGCGGCTGACGCCGAGCCAGGCGATGTATCACTTCCTGTCGGGCTATACCGCGAAAGTGGCGGGCACCGAAAAAGGCGTGACGGAGCCGGAAGCGACTTTCTCGACCTGCTTCGGGGCGCCCTTCATGTCGCGCCATCCGACCGAATACGGCAACCTGCTGCGCGATCTCATTGCCCAGCACAAGGTTTCGTGCTGGCTCGTCAATACCGGCTGGACCGGCGGCGTCTACGGCACGGGCAGCCGCATGCCCATCAAGGCGACGCGGGCGCTGCTCGCCGCCGCGCTGGACGGTTCGCTCAACAATGTCGCCTTCCGCACCGATCCGAATTTCGGCTTCGAGGTTCCGGTCAGTGTGCCGGGCGTCGACGACAAGATCCTCAACCCGCGCGACACCTGGGCCGACAAAGCCGCCTATGACGCGCAGGCGCAGAAGCTGGTGAAAATGTTCATCGACAATTTCGCCAAGTTCGAGGCGCAGGTCGATCCGGACGTCCGCGCCGCAGCGCCGGGGGCCGCTCGCGCCGCCGAATAAACGCAGGCTACATGCGAAACGCGAAAGCCCGGCGGGAAACCGCCGGGCTTTTTCGTTGGTGCGATCCTGCGGCGCGGACTCTATTTCTTGTCCGGCGGGTTGTGACCGTCGCCGGCATGGCTGCCGGTCCATGAAGGCGGATCGGAGGCCGGGAAGCTTTCATCCAGCGTTTCGTCGATCTCCGCTTCCTCGGCTTCGCGCTCCTTCTCGGATTTCTCCGCCGCCTTTTCGGCGCGCCTTGCATCGGCTTCGGGCGAGGCGGCGCCGCTCGTCCAGGCGGGCGGGTCGGAAGCCGGGAAGCTTTCCTTATCGGCCTCGTCGACTTTTTTCCGGTCGTCCTTCTGCGTCGGCATCGGCGATCCTCCGGCTGTAAACGGCATACCCCCCGGGTCTCTCATTATGTAAGCCGAACAGGGCGCGCGACCAGTACCCTTCCTAATGCGCCTCGTCCCAGTTTTTGGCGGCGCGGGCGTCGACGTCGAGCGGCACGGACAGCTCGAGCGCCGGCGCCGCGGCGCCCGACATAATCTTCGCCACTTCCGTGCAGGTCTTTTCGGCTTCCTTTTCCGGCGTCTCGAAAATCAGTTCGTCATGGACCTGCAGCAGCATGCGCGCCGAAAGCTTTGCCTTTGCGAGGGCATCCGGCATGCGGATCATGGCGCGGCGGATGATGTCGGCGGCCGATCCCTGGATCGGCGCGTTGATCGCCGCGCGTTCCATGAAACTCTTTTCGGCCGAATTTTTCGAATTGATCTGCGGCAGGTGAATGCGGCGGCCGAAGATCGTTTCGACATAGCCGTTCTTGTGGGCGAAGTCCTTGGTGTCGTCCATATAGGCGCGGATGCCGGGGAAGCGTTCAAAGTAGCGCGCGATGTAGTCGCCCGCCTCCTGGCGCGAAATGCCGAGCTGGTTGGCGAGGCCGAAGGCCGAGATGCCGTAGATGATACCGAAATTGATCGCCTTGGCACGGCGGCGGACGCCGGGGTCCATGTCCTTCAGCGGCACCGAGAACATTTCCGACGCCGTCATCGCATGAATGTCGAGCCCGTCGGCAAAGGCTTTTTTCAGCGCCTCGATGTCCGCGATATGCGCCAGCAGCCTGAGCTCGATCTGGCTGTAGTCGGCCGAGATCAGCAGGTTGCCCTTTTCGGCGACGAAGGCTGTGCGGATCTTGCGGCCGTCCTCGGTGCGCACCGGGATGTTCTGCAGGTTGGGTTCGGTCGAGGCGAGGCGGCCGGTCGAGGTCGCGGCCAATGAGTATGAGGTGTGGATGCGGCCGGTATCCTTGTCGATGAATTCGGGCAGCGCGTCGGTGTAGGTGCTTTTCAGTTTGGCGAGGCCGCGCCAGTCGAGCACCGCGCGGGGCAGCTCGTGGCCTTGCGCGGCGAGTGCTTCCAGCATGTCGGCATCGGTCGACCAGGCGCCGGTCTTGGTCTTGCGGCCGCCGGGGATGCCCTGCTTGTCGAAAAGGATTTCGCCGAGCTGCTTCGGCGAGCCGATGTTGAAACGCTCGCCGGCCAGCACATAAATTTCGTCCTCAAAGCGCGCCATCTTCTGCGCGAAGTCGGACGAGAGCCGCGCCAGCACCGCCTTGTCGACCTTGACGCCGGCGCGCTCCATTTCGACGATCACCGGCACCAGCGGCCGCTCCAGCGTTTCGTAAACCGTCATGCGGCGCTCGGCGACGAGGCGCGGCTTCAGGATGTGCCAGAGCCTGAGCGTTACGTCGGCATCCTCGGCCGCATAGGCGACCGCCTTGTCGATCGGCACGCGGTCGAAGGTGATCTGCGCCTTTCCCTTGCCGGCCACCTCCGAAAACGGGATCGGCTGGTGGCCAAGAAAAAGATCGGAAAGCTCGTCCATGCCGTGGCCGTGAACGCCGGCGTCGAGCGCGTAGGACATCAACATCGTGTCGTCGAGGGCTGCGAGCGCGATGCCATGCTGGCGGAAGACCAGCATGTCGAATTTGAGGTTCTGACCGATCTTCAGGATGGACGGATCTTCGAGCAGCGGCTTCAGCGCCTTCAGCGCGTCCTTCAGCGGGATCTGCTGTTGCGCGCCGGCGTCCGCGAAGTCGAGGCCGTCGCCGGCGCCGTGCTGCAACGGTATATAGCAGGCCTCTCCGGGCACCAGCGCCATCGAAACGCCGACAAGGCGGGCCTGCATCGGGTTCAGCGAATCCGTTTCGGTGTCGATGGCTACATATCCTTGCGCGCGCGCCTTTTCGATCCAGGTTTCGAGATCGGCGCGCGTGACGACCGCCGTGTAGCTGGCTTGCGCGAAATCGGCGTCGACGCCTTTCGGCGTCGCGCCCGGAACGCCGCCGCGCGCACCGCGCGCCGCCACCTGCTTGTCCGGCTTGCCGCCGGCGTCCTCCTCCGCCGCCGCTTGCGGCGGATGGGCGCCTGTCGCCGGGATCGCGTCGACATCGATGTTGAAGCGCTCGCCGACGCGGCGCGTCAGCGTCGAGAATTCCATGTCCTTGCAGAATCCGATCAGGGTTTCGGGATCGGGATCGCGGACGCCCATCGTGTCGAGAGCGACATCGACGGGGACATTGTTGGCCAACGAAACCAGCTTCTTCGATACTTCAACCATTGCCGAGTTTTGCGCCAGAAGATCGACATAGCTACTAATTGCCTTAGACAATAATCTTGCTCTTAAAACCTTTTCTGCAAATGCATTTCCACCTTGGGCAATCTGCTCCAGCGTCTCGGCATCTATCGTCCACTTTCCTTTTGCGTCTTTTTTCCCTCCCTTAAGTTTCATTTTCCCAAAGAGAATTTCTGCAACCTGTCCCTTTGAGCTCGCTTTGACAGACTCCCCGGCTTCAGAATCTAGTTCTTCCTGAACGCTAGCGAGACGTTGCTCGCAGTCTTCCTTTGTTGCCGCCAAAAGGTCTTCCAAAGACCCGAATTCTCGAACTAGCTGTGCAGCGGTCTTTATTCCAATGCCCTTCGCGCCCGGCACATTGTCGGTACTGTCCCCGGCCAGCGCCTGCACATCGACGACTTTTTCGGGCGGCACGCCGAATTTCTCGATCACCTGGTCGCGCGCGATCGTTTTCAGCTTCATCGTGTCGAGCATGTCGACGCGGTCGTTGACGAGCTGCATCAGATCCTTGTCGGAGGAGACGATGGTGACGCGGGCGCCCGCTTCCGCCGCGAGGCGCGCATAGGTGGCGATCAGGTCGTCGGCCTCGAAGCCGAGCATTTCGATCGAGGGCACGCCGAAGGCGCGCGTCGCGTCGCGCACCAGCGCGAATTGCGGGCGCAGATCTTCGGGCGGTTCGGCGCGGTTGGCCTTGTATTCGGGATAGATGTCGTTGCGGAAGGTCTTCGAGGAGGCATCGAAAATGACCGCAAGATGCGTCGGCTCGAATTCGTCCTTGGTGTCCTCGATCAGCTTGTAGAGCATGTTGCAGAAGCCGGCGACGGCGCCGACGGGGAGGCCGTCGGACTTGCGCGTCAGCGGCGGCAGCGCGTGATAGGCGCGGAAAATATAGCCCGATCCGTCCACCAAAAAGAGATGGTCGCCTTTTTTCAGCGGCTTTCCGGCCGCTGCTTTCTTTTCCGTTTTGCCGCTTGCCACGCGCCTCGCCTTCCTTATCTATGAGGCCTATGCTTGCCCTCCGCCTCGCGGCGGGACGCCACTATAACGCGTTCGTCGCCCGGCAACAGAACCCGCATCGAAGCCTGCAAAAAAGAGCCCCGCGTCATGGCCCATTCGCTCGCCGACACAGACCCGACCGTTGAAGCTCGCATGCCGGCCGAGCCCGCGCCGCACGCAACGGCGCGATACGCCATCGAGGCGCGCAACTTGCGGAAGGTCTACAAGGCGAGCGGCAACCAGCCTGCCAAGGAAGCGCTGAAGGGGATCGACCTTGCTGTACCGCGGGGTTCGATTTTCGCGCTGCTGGGGCCGAACGGCGCCGGCAAGTCGACCTTCATCAATATTCTCGCAGGCCTCGTCATCAAGACGTCGGGATCGGCATCGGTCTGGGGTTTCGATATCGACGTCAATCCGCGGCAGGCGCGGGCCTCGATCGGCGTGGTGCCGCAGGAACTCAGCATCGATCCTTTCTTTACGCCGGCCGAGGTGCTGGAAATGCAGGCAGGCCTTTATGGCGTGCCGAAGCGCGAGCGGCGGACCATGGAAATCCTCAAGGCCATGGGGCTCGACGACAAGGCGGATGCCTATGCGCGCACCCTTTCCGGCGGCATGCGGCGGCGGCTGCTGGTCGCCAAGGCGATGGTGCACAACCCGCCGGTGCTGATCCTCGACGAGCCGACGGCGGGCGTCGACATCGAACTTCGCCGCCAGCTCTGGGACT
>PHEO01000011.1 GCA_002841195.1 Alphaproteobacteria bacterium HGW-Alphaproteobacteria-11 | reverse complement strand
CAAGGAGCGAAGGCGGAAGCGCCAGAATCCTGACAGCGCCCGCCATGAAAATCAGGTTCGCCTTGGCCCGTGCCGGACCCCCATATTCGGCACCTCTGCGTCTCTGCGCCTCTGCGTGAGTCCCTTCTTCCTTCCTTCCCTTCGCGCCTTCGCGCCTTCGCGTGCAGTTCCTTTTTCTTCCTTCTCTGCGCCTTCCTCCTTCGCTGCTTCGCAGCTACGGAGGACAGGCCGCGTCTCCTCGTGAACCCCTTCCTTCCTTTCCGCCACACGGAATCCGCCCTCAAATCGGTCGACAAACCCGCCCGCCTGTCCGACGCTGCCGCAAAACCCGAGGGAGCACCCCATGGCCGATCTTCTGGCGACATCCGCGCGCTACATCGACAACGACATTTACGAAGGCGCCGGCCTCGTCAACCGGCCGACCACCGAGCTGTCGGAAATCGCGCCGGGCGTCGCGCTGATCGAGGCCTTCTCGCATGTCGTCGCCTTCAAGAGCGGCGACGGGCTGGTGCTCTTCGACACCAGCCTCGAAGCCTTCGGCCAGGGCGTGCTGAAATCGCTGCGCGGCTGGACGAAGGAGCCCGTCTCCCACATCTGCTACACGCATGGCCATGCCGATCATGTCGGCGGCACCGGCGCCTTTCTCTGCGAAGCCTGCGACAATGGCGCCCGCCGCCCGCGCGTCCTCGCGCATGAAAATGTCAGTCCGCGCTTCCGCCGCTACGAGCTGACCAACGGCTACAACTTCACCATCAACGCGCGGCAATTCGCGCCCGCGACCGAGCTGCGCATGGGCGGGCAGGGGACGCCGGGCCCGCGCCGCTTCGGCCCCGATCCCTGGGTCGAGCCCGACACGACCTTCCGTGAACGGATGGAGTTTCGCGCCGGCGACACCCGCTTCGAGCTTTATCACGCGATCGGTGAGACCGACGACCATCTCTGGGCCTGGGTGCCCGAGCACAAGGCGATCTGCTCCGGCGATTTCGTCACCTGGGTCTTTCCGAATGCCGGCAACCCGCAAAAGGTCCAGCGCTACCCGCTCGAATGGGCGAAGGCGCTGCGCGAAATGGCGGCGCGCGAGCCGGAGCTGCTGCTGCCCGCCCATGGCCTCCCCATCGCCGGCAAGGCTCGCATCGCCGGCGTCCTCGACACGATTGCGTCAGCCCTCGAGTTTCTCGTTTCCCGCGCCCTCGACATGATGAATGAAGGCGCCCGCCTCGACGACATCGTCCACGGCGTCAAGCTGCCGGCGCATTACATGGACAAGCCGTATCTCAAGCCCGTCTATGACGAGCCGGAATTCATCCTGCACAACATCTGGCGTCTCTATGGCGGCTGGTACGACGGCAACCCGGCGAACTTGAAGCCCGCGCCCGACGCGGCGCTGGCCCGCGAAATGGCCGCACTCGCCGGCGGCGTCGCGCGGCTTGTTCAGCGTGCGGAGGAACTGGCGGCGGCGGGCACGGAAGCCGACATGCGCCTCGCCTGTCATCTGGTCGAGGCCGCAACGCTTGCCGAACCCGAAAACCGCGAAGCCCATGCCGCCCGCGCCGCCGTCTACGGCGCGCGCCGCAAAGCCGAGCTCTCGCTGATGTCGAAAGGCATCTTCGGCTGGGCCGAACGCGAGTCGGCGAAGAAGGCCGGCAAGAACGACGCCTGACGGTGCATCTTCGCTTCTTTTCCCCCCTCCCCTCGGGGAGGGTCAAACGGGCGAAGCCCGTTTGGGGCGGGGGCGCGGCGTTCGATTCGCCCCCAAACCGGGGACAAGTTTTATTTCCCGAAAACTTATCCCCGCGCCGGATTCGCCGGATATTAGACACTCCGCGTTCTCGCGAAGCCGCCGGATGTGATTTATGACAGTTTTGTGACAGTTCGGTGACAGAGAGGGGTTTTCGCTGTCACAAACACTGTCACAAACGCCCGTCCAGGCCCTCAACTCACCTTGTCGAGCACCCGCTTGAAGCGCGCGAAAATATCGTCGATCTGGTCCGGCTCGACGATCAGCGGCGGCGAGAAGGCGATCGAGTCGCCCGACACGCGCACCATCATGTTCTCCTCATGGAACGCCACACGCATCGCATCGAAGCCGCGCTTGCCGGGTAGCCCGTCGATGCCCGCGAGATCGACCGCCGCCGCAAGCCCGATGGTGCGAATGTCGAGCAGCAGCGGATGGCCCTTCATCGCCATCGCGGCTTGCGCGAAATGCGGTTCGAGTTTCTTCGCCCGCTCGAACAAGCCTTCGTCGCGATAAAGATCGAGCGTCGCGAGCGCCGCCGCCGCCGCCAGCGGATGTCCCGAATAAGTGTAACCGTGAAAAAGATCGATCGCGTGGTCGGGTCCGGTCTGGAACGCTTCGTAAATCCGGTTGTGAACGATCGCGCCGCCCATCGGCACGGTGCCGGATGTGATGCCCTTGGCGAAGGTGATGATGTCGGGCGTGACGCCGAAACGTTCCGACGCCGTCGCGTGGCCGAGCCGTCCGAAGCCGGTGATGACTTCGTCGAAAATCAAAAGAATGCCGTGTTTATCGCATATTTCGCGCAGCCGCTTGAGGTATCCCTTGGGCGGCGGCAGCACGCCGGTCGAGCCCGCCATCGGCTCGACGATGACGGCGGCGATGGTCGAGGCGTCATGCAGCTCGACCATGCGCTGCAATTCATCGGCGAGATGCGCGCCCCATTCCGGCTCGCCGATGGTGAAGGCCTGCTCGGCGCGGTTATAGGTATGCGGAAGATGGTCGGTGCCCGAAAGCAGCGGCCCGTAGAATTTGCGGTTGGCGACCATGCCGCCGACCGAAATGCCGCCGAAGCCGACGCCGTGATAGCCGCGCTCGCGGCCGATCAGTCTGGTGCGCGCGCCTTCGCCATTGGCGCGGTGATAGGCGATGGCGATTTTCAGCGCCGTGTCGGCCGCCTCCGATCCCGAATTGCAGAAGAACACATGATCGAGGTCCTTCGGCGCCAGCGCGGCGATCCGGCCCGCGAGCTCGAAGACCTTGGGATGCGCGAACTGGAACGACGGCGCGAAGTCGAGCTCGCCGGCCTGCTCCTGGATCGCCTTTACGATCGGCGCCCGGCAATGCCCGGCATTCGAACACCACAAGCCCGCCGTCGCGTCCAGCACCGCCGTCCCGTCCGGCTTGTAATAATGCATGTCCTTCGCCCGCGCGATCAGCCGCGGCTCGCGCTTGAACTGCCGGTTCGGCGTAAACGGCAGCCAGAAGGCCTCGAGATCGTTGGGTGTCAGGGTGTTCATGTGGCAAGGACTCCGGATGCGTCGCGTGACCGCCGTTGCATGATTGCAATATTGCACGATTGAAAATCCACTGCCGCGCGAAAGCAAGCATTCTTCGGCGTGACTCGATGCAGGCTGTAAACTATCTTAAACAAATGACAGGAGATTTCCGCCGCGCCCACAGTTCCGCGCCGCCGGTCGAAGCCGTCGAGGGCGAACAGAAAGGCCCCGATGTCGGCGCGCGCCTGCGCGAATTGCGCAAGATGCACGGCCTTTCGCAGCGCGAACTGGCCAAGCGCGCCGGCGTCACCAACGGCACGATTTCGCTGATCGAGAAAAACCGCATCAGCCCTTCGGTCGGTTCGCTGAAAAAGGTGCTGGACGGTTTTCCGATCTCGATCGCGGATTTCCTGACGCTGGAACTGAAGCCGCGCAAGAAGGTTTTCTATCAGGCAAAGGAGCTGCGCGAGATCGCGAACGGCGCCGTCAGCTTTCGCCTTGTTGGCCGCGACACGCGCGGCCGCGCCATCCAGATGATGCACGAGCGTTATGCGCCGGGCGCCGACACGGGCGACGAAATGCTCTCCCACACCGGCGAGGAATGCGGCATCGTCGTTTCGGGCGTACTCGAACTGACGGTGGGCGGCGAGGTCCGGCGCATGGTGACGGGTGACGCGTATTATTTCGACTCGCGCCTGCCGCACCGCTTCCGCAATCCCGGCACGGTCGACTGCGTGGTCGTCTCGGCCTGCACCCCGCCGAGCTTCTGAGCGCCGATGTCCATGCCGCAAAGCCTCGACCAGCTTCTCGCCCGCCCCGGCATCGTCGTCGCGCCCGGCGCTTACGACGCGCTGTCGGCAAGGATCGCGACGAAAGCGGGCGCACAAGTCGTTTACATGACGGGCTTCGGCGTATCGGGCGCAAGCTTCGGCCTGCCCGACATCGGGTTGGTGAGCGCGGCCGAAATGACCGAGCGCGTGCGCGCGATTGCGGGCGCCGCATCGCCCGTGCCGCTGATCGCCGATGGCGACAACGGCCATGGCGGGCCGTTGAACGCCGCGCGGCTGACGCATGCCTACGAGGCGGCGGGCGCGCAATGTATCCAGATCGAGGATCAGGTTTCGCCGAAACGTTGCGGCCATATGGAAGGCAAGGAAGTCGTCACGCTCACCGAAGCGGCGGCGAAAATCCGTGCGGCGGCGGAGGCGCGCGCGAGCCGCGGCTTCAAGATCATGGCGCGGACAGACGCGCGCGCGACGCATGATCTCGACGAGGCGCTCAGGCGAGGCGAGGCTTTTCTGAAAGCCGGCGCCGACATTCTCTTCGTCGAGGCGCCGCGCGATGAGGCCGAGTTACGAAAAGTCGCGGAGACATTCAAGGGCGTTCCCCTCGTTGCCAACATCGTCGAAGACGGCAAGACGCCCTATCTCGGCGCGAAGGCGCTGGAAGAACTCGGCTACAAGATCGCACTCTTCCCCGTATCGGCCTTGCTCGCCGTCGCCGCGCGGCTTGAAAGCGTGTACGCGACGCTGCTGAAAGGCGAGGGCTTGCCGACAGAAGAACCGCGCGTCACCTTCCAGCGCTACAATGAACTGATCGGGTTGCCGGAAATGCTGGCGGATGCAGCGGCGATAACGAAGAAGACGGAAAGCTGATGCCGAGCTGGTCGAACATTTTGAAACGCATCGCGGCGGGCGAGATGGAAAAAGCGCCGCCGCATGTCGCGGCGCTGAAACTCTATGCGGGGAAGCTGACGGTGCTGGAGCCGGGCCGCATCCGCTACGACTGGCCGGTCGATCCCGCGTTCCTCAATCCCGTCGCCGTCTTCGGCGGCTATCTCGCGACGCTGGCCGACCAGACCTGCTCCTTCGCGCTGATGACCATGTTGAAGGATGAGCAGAATTTCACGACCTCCGATCTGCAGATGCATTTCTTCCGTCCGGTGACGGAAGGCATCGTCGCCTGCGAGAGTCATGTGCTGAATGTCTCGAAGACGCAGGCCTATGTCGAAGCGACGTTCACCAACGGCGACGGCAAGCTGGCGCTGAAGGCCCGCGCGGTGGAGCGCATCATTCCAGCGTGAAGAAAATATTTTCGGGTTCAATATAACCAGTGTCATTCCGGCGAAAGCCGGAATCCATGGGCCTTCCGGCGGTTTCGTCGAGTCAGATGGACCCCCCGGCTTTCGCCGGGGTGACACTTTTGTTTTTGGCCTCTGCTGAAAGCTACTCCACCCACTTCCGGACGATCTGCTGCAGCGCCCCGATGGCCTCCAGCCGGCCGAGCCAGTCGTCGACCCGCGTCTTGAACACCTCGTCCTGCGGCAGGAGATAGGCTTTCTCGGCGCGCGTGAAAGGTCTGTCGGGATTGATCGCGCAGAGCTCGGGATGCTCGCGCGCCATGATCCGCGTCTCGATGGCGTCCGTCATCATCACATCCGCGCGGCCTTCGACAATCTCCTCGAAGATCGTTGCATTGTCGGTGTGCAGGATCAGCGTCGCGCGGGAAATGTTGGCGCGGGCGAATTGTTCGTTGGTGCCGCCCGGATTGACGATCACGGTCACGCCGTCGCGGTCGATCTCCGCCAGCGTCTGAAAGCGCTTTGCGTCTTCGCAGCGCGCGATCGGCGCCTTGCCGTCGGTGAGGATCGGATCGCTGAAGAAGGCCGCCGCCGCCCGCGCCTCGGTAATCGAAATGCCGCCCATCGCGATGTCGAACTTGTCCGAAGCGAGGTCTTCCATCAGCGTCGGCCAGCTCGTCCTGACGATGACGAGCCGCGCATCGAGATCGGCCGCCAGCGCCTCGGCGAGGTCGACATCCAGCCCTTCGAAATGACCTTCGGGTTCTTCCCAGGAGAAAGGCTTGTAGTCGCCGCTGAGGCCGACGCGAACCTCGCCCGCCGCGGCAATGCGTTCCAGCGTCGGGCTCCCCTCCCAGCGGGCGCTGGCCGGCGCAAGCGGCAGCAGCAGGAGAAGCAGCAGGGCGGGGAGGCGGCGGATGAGGCGCATGGCCGGACTATAGAGAGCCACGCCGGCCCTCGAAAGCCCGCCCTCGAAGGCGGGCCTTTACTGGACTGTTAAGGGACCGGCTGCTAGAAACTCGGGCCATGAAAACCGTCTGCCTTCGCGGGCCCCGCCCCGCCATAAACGCGCGAATTACAGGCCCGGCCTGCCGCTGAGGGACCGCCCGGTCCCGCGCGGCACGAGCCGGGTGCACTGTTCCCGAAGATCGCGCAACCCCCAATAGCCAGGGCGTCCCATGTCCACCGATACCAAGTCCCCCGATCAGGCCGCCGCCGACGAGCCCGGCCGCGACTACCGCGACACATTGTTTTTGCCCACGACCGATTTTCCGATGAAGGCGGGCCTCCCCGTCCGCGAGCCCGAATGGCTGGCGCGCTGGGAGAAGCTCGGCCTCTACAAGCGTCTGCGCGAAGATGCGAAGGGACGCGAAACCTTCGTGCTGCATGACGGTCCGCCCTATGCCAACGGCAACATCCATATCGGCCATGCGCTCAACAAGATCCTGAAGGACGTCGTCGTCCGCTCGCAGCAGATGATGGGCAAGGACGCGGCTTACGTTCCGGGCTGGGATTGCCACGGCCTGCCGATCGAATGGAAGATCGAGGAGAAGTATCGCAAGAAGGGCAAGAACAAGGACGAGGTGCCGCCGCTCGAATTCCGCCGCGAATGCCGCGAATTCGCGCAACACTGGGTCGATGTCCAGCGCGAGGAGTTCAAGCGTCTCGGCGTTTCCGGCGAGTGGGACAATCCCTACCTCACCATGTCCTTCGACGCCGAAGCGAAGATCGTCGAGGAATTCCAGAAATTCCTGATGAACGGCTCGCTCTATCGCGGCTCGAAACCCGTCATGTGGTCGGTGGTCGAGAAGACCGCGCTCGCCGAAGCCGAAGTCGAATATCACGACCACACCAGCCACACGATCTGGGTGAAGTTTCCAGTGGTGGCAGGCGGCACGCTGGAAGGTGCTTCCATCGTAATCTGGACGACGACGCCATGGACGATCCCCGCCAACCGCGCGATCTCCTATTCGCCAAACATCGCCTACGGTCTTTATGAAGCAGCAGGCGCAAAGCTGGTGCTGGCCGATGCGCTGGCGGAGCAAGTGAAGAAGGATGCAGGCATCGAGGGTTTGGCGCGCCTGCGCGATGTGAAGGCCGACGAGCTTGCGAACGTCGTCTGCGCCCATCCCTTCCGGGGCCAGGGCTACGACTTCGGCGTGCCGCTTCTCGCAGGCGAACACGTCACAGAAGAAGCTGGCACAGGCTTCGTCCACACCGCGCCCGGCCACGGCCAGGACGACTACATGATCTGGGTCGAGAATTTCGGCTCGAAGGACATTCCCGAAACCGTGAACGAAGAAGGCGCTTACTACGATCACGTGCCGCTCTTCGCCGGCAAGTTCGTCCTGACGCGGCAGGGCAAGGAAGGCAACGCCAATGCCGCCGTGATCGAGGAACTTGAGAAGGCCGGTGCGCTGCTCGCGCATGGCAAGGTCACCCATTCCTATCCGCATTCATGGCGCTCCAGGGCGCCGCTGATCTTCCGCAACACGCCGCAATGGTTCGTGGCGATGGACGCGAAGATCGAGGCGGCGGGCGGCAAGCCCTTCCGTCAGGTGGCGTTGGAAGAAATCGAAAAAGTGCGCTGGGTGCCGGCGCGCAACCGAAACCGGATCTACGCGATGGTGGAAGGGCGGCCCGACTGGGTGCTGTCGCGCCAGCGCGCCTGGGGCGTACCGCTGACGCTCTTTGTCAACAAGTCCGACGGGTCGCTGCTGCGCGATCCGAAAGTCAACGCCCGCATCGTCGAAGCGGTGGCGAAGGAGGGCGCGGACGCCTGGTTCGAGCATCCGGCCAGCGACTTTCTGGGCAGCGAATACAATGCCGATGACTATGAGCGCGTCACCGACATTCTCGACGTCTGGTTCGATTCAGGGTCCACCCACGCCTTCGTACTCGAAGCGCGCGGAATGCCGTCACCCGCCGATCTCTATCTCGAAGGCTCCGACCAGCATCGCGGCTGGTTCCAGTCCTCGCTGCTCGAAAGCTGCGCCACGCGCGGCCGCGCGCCCTACAAACAGGTGCTGACGCATGGCATGACGCTGACCGACAAGGGCCTCAAAATGTCGAAGTCGCTCGGCAACGCGATCGAGCCCGAGGCCATCGTCAAACAGAACGGCGCCGATATCCTGCGTCTCTGGGTGGCCTCGACCGACTATTGGGAAGACCACAGCATCGGCAACGAAATCGTCAAATCGAATGTCGAGGCCTACAGGAAGCTGCGCAACACATTCCGCTATCTGCTCGGAAATCTGGCGGGCTTCGCCGACGATGAGCGCGTCGCCGTCGCCGACATGCCGGAACTCGAACGTTCGATCCTGCACCGCCTCGCCGAGCTCGACGAGCTGGTGCGCAAGGCCTATGCCGATTACGACTTCAAGCGCGTGACGCACACACTGTCGAACTTCATGAATGTCGATCTCTCGGCCTTCTATTTCGACATCCGCAAGGACACGCTTTATTGCGACGCGCCGTCGAGCCTGCGCCGCCGCGCCTGCCGCACGGTGCTGGATGAACTTTTCTCCTGCCTCACCGCGTGGCTTGCGCCGGTGTTGTGTTTCACGGCCGAGGAAGTCTGGCTGTCGCGCTTCCCTTCCGATGACGCTTCGGTTCACCTGCGCACTTTCCCGGAAATTCCGACGGCGTGGCGCGACGAGGCGCTGGCCGATAAGTGGCGCAAGGTGCGCGAATTGCGCCGTGTCGTCACCGGCGCCCTCGAAGTCGAGCGCCGTGAAAAGCGCATCGGCGCCAGCCTCGAAGCCGCGCCGGACGTCCATGTGTCGGACGCGGAACTTCTGGCGGCGATGCGCGGCGTCGATCTCGCCGAACTCGCAATCACCAGCCAGGCTTCGCTGATCGAAGGCGAGGGGCCGGCCGCGGCATTCCGTCTCGACGATGTGCCGGGTGTCGCCGTCGTTCCGAAGCGGGCCGAGGGCCGCAAATGCGCACGCTCATGGCGCGTGTTGCCGGAGGTTGGGTCCGATCCCGAATTTGCGGATCTGAGCTTGCGCGACGCGGCAGCCGTTCGCGAGTATGACGCGCAGGCGGCGCGCCGGCAGGGAGCCTGATCGCAATGGGCGGACTGACACGCGAAACCTTCTGGGGGCCTCTCTCGCTTTTCGGCCTCGCGATTGCTGTCGGCGGCTTTGCGATCGACCGTCTGCACAAATGGTGGATGCTCGACATCTACCATATTGCCGCGCGCGGCCGCGTCGAAGTGACGTCCTTTTTCGATCTGGTGATGGCCTGGAACAAGGGCGTCAGCTACGGCCTCTTCGAAGCCGAAACGCCGCTCGGCGTCCTCATTCTCGTTTCCTTCGCGCTGGCGGTGACTTTCGGCCTCGGTCTGTGGCTGGCACGCGCCGAACACCGGGCGGTCGCGCTTGCCATCGGCCTGATCATGGGCGGGGCCATCGGTAACGTTTACGACCGCATTGCCTATGGCGCCGTGGCGGACTTTTTTAGTTTTCACGCCTTCGGATTTTACTGGTATATCTTCAATGTTGCCGACATCTGGATCGTTCTGGGCGTGATACTGATCCTGCTGGATTCCATCTGGCCGCAGCTATTCGGCCCCGGCGAAACGGGAAAAAAAGACGGAAACGCGGGCGACAAGGCGGCCTGACCGGCCGCCGCCCCGAAGGAGCAAGCGACGTGATCACCGAACTGAAAAACCTCCGCCACGCCGGCCTGCTGGCCGTCCTTGCCGTCGCGCTGACCGGCTGCGGCGGTGGCAGCCTCAGCGACACGCTTGGTTATGGCAAATCCGCGCCCGATGAATTCACGATCGTCACCAAGGCGCCGCTGGTCATTCCGCCGGATTTCTCCCTGCGCCCGCCGCAGCCCGGTGCGCCGCGCCCGCAGGAAATGGAAATGCAGCCCTCCGCCGGCGCGCAGCGCGCGCTGATCGGCGATGTCGAGGTGTCGGAGACCGGGGAACAGGGCGTCACGGCCGGCGAACGTGTGCTGCTCGCCAACACCGGCGCCGATGCAGCCGATCCGCGCATCCGCCAGGTCGTCAACACCGAAACACGTTCGCTGATCGAGCAGGACAAGACCTTCGTCGACGACGTGATCTTCTGGCGCAAGCCCGGTACGCCGCCCGATGAGCGTCTGGTCGATTCGCGCGCCGAGGCCCAGCGCATCCAGCAGAACGAAGCCGAGGGCAAGGACGTGACGGAAGGCGAAACGCCGACCTTGAAACCCAAAAAGGACGGCTGGTTCTCCGGTATTTTCTGAGCGAGTGCCGCCGCGCTTTGGGGACCGGTGCCCTGAGGTCCGGTCTGTTGGAGTGAATTGTTGTCCCGTTCCCGATTTCCCGCGCCGCGCATTCTCGGTTCCGCTCTCGCCATTCTTCTGATTGTCGCGCTCGGCGCGGCCGTCTGGTTCTGGCGCGGTACCGAAGTCGCCGCTTCGGACGCGCCGCAGAGCTTCCGGCTTTCCAATGGCATGGAAGTGCTGGCAATCCCCGATCGCCGCGCGCCTGTCGTCACCCACATGGTCTGGTACCGCGTCGGCGCGGCAGACGAAACGCCGGGCAAAACCGGCCTTGCCCATTTCCTCGAACATCTGATGTTCAAGGGCACGAAAGAAATCGCGCCCGGCCAGTTCTCGCGCATCGTCGCGCGCAATGGCGGCCAGGACAACGCCTTCACACATTACGAATACACCGGCTATTTCCAGGTCATCGCAAAAGACCGCCTGCCGCTCGTTATGAAAATGGAAGCCGAGCGCATGACGGGCCTCCAGTTGACGGATGCCGAGGTGCTGCCGGAGCGCGACGTGGTGCTGGAGGAGCAACGCAGCCGCGTCGAGAACAACCCGATGGCGCTGTTGCAGGCCGAAATGAATGCCGCACTCTATGGCGATCATCCCTATGGCCGCGACATTATCGGCCACAAGCAGGAAATCGCCGCGCTGACGACCGAAGACGCGCTCGAATTCTACAACCGCTTCTACACGCCCAACAACGCGACGCTGATTGTCGCCGGCGACATATCGCTCGACGAATTGCGGCCGCTTGCCGAAGAGTACTACGGCGTCATCGCGCAGCGCGCGCCGACATTCGTGCGTGACCGTCCGGCCATCGTCTGGCCGGAGGAAGACAAGCGCGTGATCCGCCGCGACGAGCGCGTCAACGAGCCCACATGGTTGCGCTTCTATCCCGCACCCGACTACAGCACGGCGGGCGTGCGCCGGGGCGCCGCCTTTGACGTGCTCGCCGAAATTCTCGGCGGCGGCCAGACGAGCCGCCTCTACCGCAATCTGGTGGTGACGCAAGGTGTCGCCGCTTCGGTTGGCGCCTGGTATGAAGGCAGCCGTCTCGATGCCGGCAAGTTCGGCCTCTACGCGCTGCCGCGCGTCGGCGGGCCGCTTGCCGACCTCGAACAGGCGATCGACGCCGAAATTGCAGCGTTGCTGGCCGAAGGCGTGACGGATGAGGAGCTTGAGCGCGCGAAAACCGTCATCGCGGCCGGCGCCGTCTATGCGCGCGACAGCCAGCGCAGCATGGCCTATGCCTATGGCGAGGGGCTGATGACCGGCTTGTCGGTGGACGACATTCACGAATGGCCAACCCGCATTCGCGCCGTGACGGCGGCGGACGTCGCGGATGCGGCGCGCGCCGTCCTCGACGGCAGCGTTTCCGTCACTGGCGAATTGGTGCGGGGAGGTGGCGCGTGATCCGCGGCGCGCCGCTCGGCGCCTTTCTGTTTGCCGTCCTCTTTCTGGCGACACCGCTTTCCGCCTTCGAAATCGAACGCGTCGTCAGCCCCGGTGGTATCGAGGCATGGCTCGTCGAGGAACACACGGTCCCCGTCATCGTGATGGAAGTCGCATGGGAAGGCGGGACAGCGACCGACACCGCCGAAAAGGCCGGCACCGCCAACATGGCGGCTTCGCTGCTCGGTGAAGGCGCAGGCGATCTGCCCTCGCAGGCCTTCAACGCCCGCCTCGACGACATCGCGGCGCAGCTCTCCTTCTCGGTCGACAACGACTACTTCAATGCCTCGCTGAAAACCCTGGCGGAAGCGCGCGACGAAGCCTTCTCTCTCTTCGCGCTTGCCATCGCCGAGCCCCGCTTCGACGAAGACGCGGTCGCGCGCATTCGCGCCCAGCTTGGCGTCGTGGTGGCGCGCAACCGCCAGTCGCCGGACTGGCTGGCGGCCGATGCCTGGTATCGCGCGGCGCTGGGCGGCCATCCCTATGCGCTCAACCGGCACGGCACACCCGAATCCGTGCCGCGAATTTCGCGCGACGACCTGACCCGCTACACGGGAAATGTGCTGGCCCGGGACAACATGAAGATCGCCATTGTCGGTCCGATCTCGGCCGAAGAACTGGGTCCGCTTCTCGACAGGACGTTTGGCGGCTTGCCGGCCAAAGCCGTGTTGCCGGACATTCCTGCCGTCGAAGTGGCTTCAGGCGCGCAGACCGTCGTTGTCGAGCGGGACTTCCCGCAAAGCGTCGTCATCTTCGGTACGCAGGGCATAGCGCGCGACGATCCGGATTTCATCCCGGCTTTCATGATGAACCACATTCTGGGCAGCGGCAGCTTTTCGTCGCGGCTGATGGAAGAGGTGCGCGAAAAGCGCGGCCTCGCCTACTCGGTCGGCACGTCGCTCTCGCCGTTGAAAAAGGCGGCCATGATGTTCGGCCAGGTCGCAACGCGCAACGAGCGCGTCGGCCAGTCGCTGGCGATCATTCGCAGCGAGATGCGGCGCATGGCGGAGGAGAGCGTTTCCGCCGAGGAGCTCGCCGATGCCAAAACCTATCTCACCGGCTCCTACCCGCTGCGCTTCACCTCCAACAGCTCCATCGCCAACCAGCTCATCGGCATTCAGACCGAAGATCTCGGTATCGATTATGTAGAGCGCCGCAACGGCCTGATCGAGGAAGTGACGCAAGAGGACATCGCCCGCGTCGCCCGCCGCCTGCTGCGCGCCGACGACCTGATCGTCGCGATCGTCGGCCGGCCGAATCTGTCGCCCGTCGTCGAAGGTCTACCCGAAACCGGCGACATGAAGCCGCCCGCGGAGCCCACGCGCCAGCACTGAGGGCGGCTTGCGGGCGGGCGATCTTCTGGCTGGCGGCGCGGCTTCTTGTTAGGCTCGGGCCCATCGTCCCGAATCCGACATATAACGACCCCTCAATGGAAAATTCCGCATGGCCGCTGCGCCCTACATCCAGTCGATCGACAATTGTTTCAGCGACGCCATAGGCGAGGGCGGGCTCGCGCGTGCCGATTACGAGGCGGCGCTGGCAGACGCGGAAAGGGCGCTGGTCAAGCTGCGCGCCGCGCATGACGACGGATCCTTGCCGCTGCTGCGTGTGCCGGCGCGTCGCGACGATTTCCCGACCATCGACGACATCGCGGCGAAGCTGCTCGACAACACAACCGACCTTTTCATCTTCGGCATCGGCGGTTCGGCGCTTGGCGCGCAGGCGCTGGCGCAACTGACGGGGTGGGGCACGCAGGCGCATGTCCAGAAGGGCGTTCGCATTCACGTGCCCGACAATCTCGACGCGGCCACCATGGAAGCGGCCCTGTCGAATGCAGACCTGCGCACGACGCGCTTTTTGGTGGTTTCGAAATCGGGCGGCACCGTCGAACCGGCGATGCAGACGCTGGCCGCCATGAGCGCCATCGAAAAGGCTGGCGGCGGCAAATACATGAAACATCATTTCGCGGTACTGACCGAACCGGCGAAGAACGGCAAGCCGAACGCGATGCGTGCGCTGGCCGAGGCGCAAGGCTTCCCGGCGCTGGAACACGACCCGGGCGTCGGCGGCCGCTATGCGGTGCTCACCAATGTCGGTCTGCTGCCGGCGCGCCTGATGGGTCTCGACATCGAGGCCGTGCGCAAAGGCGCGGCGTCGGTGCTGGCGCCGGTTCTTGCCGGCGCACCGGCCGGCGAGGTTGCGCCCGCCGCCGGCGCGGCGGTCTCGCTGGCGCTGGCGAAAACGAGGGGCGCCAGCATCGCGGTGTTCCTTGCCTATGCCGACCGGCTGGAGCGGTTTCTCTCTTGGCACTGCCAGCTCTGGGCCGAAAGCCTTGGCAAGAACGGCAAGGGCACGACGCCCGTCAAGGCGCTCGGGCCCGTCGATCAGCACAGCCAGTTGCAGCTCTGGCTCGACGGCCCGCGCGACAAGCTCTTCAACGTTTTCCTGACCGACACGAAGGGCAAGGGGCCCCTTGCCGATGCGGCACTTGCCGAACGAACGGGCTTTGCGTTTCTCGGCGGCAAGTCCGTCGGCGATCTCGTCGATGCCGAACAGCGCGCAACGGCCGACACGCTGGCGAAGAACGGCAGGCCCGTCCGCACCTTCCATCTCCCGGTGCTCGATGAGCGGACGCTCGGCGCGCTTTTTATGCATTTCATGCTCGAAACCATGATCGCCGGCGAAATGCTGGGCATCGATCCCTACGACCAGCCGGCGGTCGAGGAAGGCAAGATTCTGGCGCGGCAATATCTCGCACAAGGGAGCGTCTGATCCGCGCATGAGCCGCATCCGCCGCCTGAGCGAAGGAACGATCAACCGCATCGCCGCCGGAGAAGTGGTGGAGCGGCCAGCCAGTGCGGTGAAGGAACTGGTCGAGAACGCACTCGACGCCGACGCCCGCCACATCGACATCGCCATCGACGGCGGCGGCCGGGACCTCATTCGCATTGCCGATGACGGCTTCGGCATGAGCGCGGAAGAGCTGTCGCTCGCGGTCGAACGTCATGCGACATCGAAACTCGGCATCGACGGCGAGGGGCGCGAAGACCTCCACAATATTGCCACTCTTGGTTTTCGTGGCGAGGCGCTGCCGTCGGTCGGCGCCGTCGCCCGCCTCGCAATCGTCAGCCGCCCGCGCGACGGCGCGAGCGCGCACCGCATTTCGGTCGAGGGCGGTCATGTCGGCGCGGTTGAGCCGGCGCCCGGCAGGCCCGGCACCGTCGTCGAGGTGCGCGATCTTTTTTATGCGACGCCCGCCCGCCTCAAATTCATGAAAAGCGAACGCGCAGAGACGCTTGCCGTGTCGGACGTCGTGAAGCGCCTCGCCATGGCAAATGCCGAAACGGGTTTCACGCTGACAAGTGGCGGGCGCGCCTTGTTGCGGCTTGAGCCTGAACTGCCGGGCGCGAGCGGCCGTCTTGCGCGGCTGGGCGCAATTATGGGCCGCGACTTTGCCGAAAACGCGCTGGCGATCGACGCGCTGCGCGAAGGCGTCGCGCTGTCGGGTTTCGCCGGACTGCCGACCTACAATCGCGGCACGGCGCAGATGCAGTTTCTGTTCGTCAATGGCCGTCCGGTGCGCGACAAGCTGATCGTCGGCGCGGTGCGCGGTGCCTATGCCGATTTCCTGGCTCGCGACCGGCATCCGGCGGTAGCACTCTTCGTCGACATCGATCCGGCGGATGTCGATGTCAATGTGCATCCGGCCAAGGCCGAAGTGCGTTTCCGCGACGCCGGCCTCGTGCGCGGCCTGATCGTCGGTGCGTTGAAGCACGCGCTGGCGGGCGCCGGCCATCGCGCCTCGACCACGGTCGCGGGCGCGGCGCTCGATGCGTTGCGTCCGGTCGCTGCAGCGCCATCCTATGCGGAACCTCATTCCTATGCGTCGCGCGGCTTCGCCGAAAGCGGCGGCGCCTGGCAGGGCGCCTTCGCCGATCTCGGCGGCCACACGGCCCGCGTCGACATCGCACCCGCCGATGCCGCGCCGGATGTTGCCCGTCCGCTCGGCGTCGCGCGTGGCCAGCTTCACGAAACCTATGTCGTCGCACAAACGGCGGACGGCATCGTCATCGTCGACCAGCACGCCGCCCATGAACGCCTCGTCTATGAGCGCATGAAAAAGGCAATGGAAACGCGCGGCGTCGCGCGTCAGCTGCTGCTGATCCCCGAAGTGGTCGAACTCGACGAGGCCGAGGCGGCGCGCCTTGCCGCACGCGCCGGCGAACTCGCCGAGCTCGGCTTTGTGCTCGAGGCGTTCGGCGACGGCGCCGTCGTGGTGCGCGAGGTGCCGGCGATCTTCGGCAAGCTCGATGTCGCCGGGCTCGTACGCGATCTAGCCGACGATCTTTCGGAGCTTGACGAAGCGCTGTCGCTGAAAGAGCGTCTGGAAGAGGTCTGCGGTACCATCGCCTGTCACGGTTCGGTGCGTGCCGGCCGCCGCCTTACCGCCGAGGAAATGAACGCGCTGCTGCGCGAAATGGAAGAGACGCCGCATTCGGGCCAGTGCAATCACGGCCGTCCGACCTATGTCGAGCTGAAGCTCGCCGATATCGAACGCTTATTTGGCCGCCGCTGAAACCGGCGGCGCCAGCGATTCGAGAAATCCCTTGAGATCGTCGGTCACGTGATGGACATGGTCCCCGTCCGCGCCCTCATGCGAAATCTGCTGGTGGCGCTCCGGGCCGGGCGCGCCCGGCCTGACCCAGACCGTCGTCATGCCAAGCGCATGCGGCGCTTCGAGATTTCGCGCAATGTCCTCGAACATCGCAGCCGACGCCGGGTCGAAGCCGCTTGCTTCGATCAGGCGTTCATAAGCGCCGCGCCGCGGCTTCGGCTCGTAGCGCGCGGTCACGATGTCGTAGATCCCGTCGAAGACATCCGCGATGCCGAGTTGCCGGATCACGTTCTCGGCATGCGCCGTTGAACCGTTGGTGAAGATCAGCTTGCGGCCCGGCAACCGGCCAATCGCCGCGCCGAGGGCTGCGCCCGGCGCCACCGCCGACACGTCGATGTCGTGCACGAATTGCAGGAACGCCTCCGGTTCGAGGCCGTGAACCTTCATAAGGCCCGAAAGCGTCGTGCCGTGCTCGACATAGAAATCCTTCTGGATGCGCCGCGCCTCCTGCGCGTCGACCCCCAGAAAATCCCCGATAAAGGCTGTCATTCGCTGGTCGACCTGCGCAAAGAGATCGCAGGCTGGCGGGTAGAGCGTGTTGTCGAGGTCGAAAACCCATGTCTCGATATGGGAAAATCCAGCCGTCATCGCGGATGCGTCGGGGGCAGGGGATGGCGAAATCCGGGGCTTGATCATGCCCCTTATGTGCCGCGCCGCGCACGCGCTGGCAAGCCCCGGCGCGCCGAAAGAACCCGGGAGATTAAGCGAGTGTTAAGCGCCACGGGCCGAAACTGGGCAGGCGGGGGCGTCCGCCCGGACCGGGCACATTTCAGGGAGCGGCGATGGCATTCGGCCTGCTGTCGAGATTGTTGGGAGGGCGGCTGCTGCCCGAGCGGCTCCGCTATGAAGACGCGCGCGAGGTGCTCGAAGGCCACCGCAACGCCGCCAAGCGCGAGCTGGCCGGCCGCGAGGATGCGCCGCCCGAAACACTCTATTATCTCGCCTGCGACGATGACAGTGAGGTTCGCGGCCTCGTCGCCGCCAACCCCTCGACGCCGATCCACGCCAATGAGCTGTTGCGCACCGACAGCGAAGTCGATGTGCGCGAGGAACTGGCCCGCAAGGTCGCACGTCTCATGCCGGACATGCCCCGGCGCGAGCGCACGGCGATACAAACACGCACTGTCGAGCTGCTGGAAAAGATCGCGGCCGACGAGGCCCCGCGCGTTCGCGCCATCGTCGCCCGCGAAGTCGCACGCTGCCCGACGATCCCCGAGCGCCTTGCGCTGCGTCTTGCGCGCGACATCGAGATTTCTGTCTGCGGACCGATCCTGCAATATTCGCCGCTGCTCTCCGACGAAGACCTGATCGAGTTGATCGCAACAAGCCGCATCCAGGGCGCGGTCGACGCCATCGCAAGCCGCGAAAACCTGAGCGCCCGCGTGTCGGAAGCGGTCATCGCGACGCTTGACGTCTCGGCGGTCGCTCAGCTTCTGGCAAACTCCAGCGCCAGCATCCGCGAAAGCTCGCTCGAAAGCGTCATCGCCCAGGCGGCCGGCATCGAGGCATGGCACCTGCCGCTGGTCATGCGCACCGAGCTTTCGTTGCGTGCCGTGCGGCGCATCGCAACCTTCGTGTCCCGCGCGTTGATCGACGAGCTTGGACGTCTGCACACGCTCGACGAGGAAACCTCGAACTGGCTGAAAGCCCGCGCACAGGAGCGGATCGAAGAGGAAGGTACTGCCGGGCGCAAGCCGCCCGCACGCAATGCGATCAAGGAAGCCTACGCCGCCGGCCGCCTCGACGACGACGTGGTAACGGACGCGGCCACCACATCGCAGCGCGCCTCGGTCGTTCTCGCGCTGTCGCTGCTCACCGGAGTCGATGTCGCGCGTGTCGACAAGATCGTCGACGCCCGGAGCGGGCGCGGGCTTACGGCGCTGTGCTGGAAAGCAGGCCTTTCGATGCGAACCGCGCTCGCGGTTCAGACACACATTGCGCATGTGTCGCGCGACAATCTCGTGCTGCCACGCGCCGGCATCGACTACCCGATGGAGCCGGATGAAATGCGCTGGCACCTCCAGTATTTCGGCATCGAAGACGGAGCGAACTGAAAGCCGCCGCGCTCTATTCGAAAACCACTTCCCACTTGGCACTGCCGCCCGTATCGACGCGCATGAAACCGCGCTCGTCGAATCCGCGTGCCGTGCAACTCTCGCGGCCTCTGATTTCGAAGCGCGTCGGCTTGGTACAGAAGCGCATGTCGCCCGACCACACCGACTGCTCCTCCCCGGATCGCGCCGGCGCCTGCGGGTCGTCGGCCATTTCCGCATAGACGAAGTACTCGCGCTCCGTCAGCTTGCCCTTGATCGCTTTGCGGCACTGGCCGGGCTCGATGCGAATCCAGCCGCTCGACATTTCGCCCTCAAGCGTGCGGTAGCCGATGGCACTCCAGATGAGATGCGATGTCTTGTTGCAGAGGTCGAGCCCCGACTTTGCTTGCTCTTCGCCGGAGCTTTCGATCAGCCGCTCAATCAGTTGCGTGTCGATCCGCCCGTCCGCGGCGATGCCGACCGATCGCTGATAGGCCTCGACGGCCCGTGTTGTGTTGCGCGCCGCGACGCCGTCGATCCGCGCAAGTTTGAAGCCGTTGTCCTGCAGCAGCCTCTGCGCGCCGGCGATCTGCGCCTGTTCGGCCGTATGGTCGCTTGCTTCCGAAAAAGTGGTCACCCAGTCGTCGCCGGGTTCCGTCCGGACGGGAAGGAACTCATTGGCGTCATAGCCGCGCGCCGCGCATTGGTCGCGTCCCTCGATTTCGAAGCTGCCGTCGGAAGTGCAGAAGCGTTCATTGCCGGAAAAATATTGTGTGCGGCCCTGATGAACTTCGATGGAGCGTGCAAAGACATAATAGTCCTCACCCGCGATCGGACCCGCCAGCGCCACGCCGCACGCGCCCGGCGCGAGCCGTACCCAGCCCCGGCTTTTCCAGTCCTCGCCTTCCTGAAAGGCAATCGCCCCGTCCAGCACATAACTGGTTCGGTTGCAGAGTTGATAGTCGGCAAAGGCGGGGGTTGCGATCACGACGCTGAGCATCGCGAATACGGCGACAATGCTGAAACGGAATTTCATGGCGTCGGCTCGCTCCCCCGTCGAAATCCGCCCGGCCGTCAGCCGGCGGCTTTGCGGATCAGCGTTCCCGCGCCGTGTTCGGTGAAGAGCTCCAGCAGCACCGCATGGCGCACGCGCCCGTCGAGAATGACGACGCCGCCGACGCCGCCTTCCGCCGCGTCGATGCAGGTTTCGAGCTTCGGAATCATGCCGCCCGAAATCGTCCCGTCCTTCATCAGCGCGCGCGCTTCTTCCACCGTCAACGCTTCGACCAGATTGCCCTGCTTGTCGAGCACACCGCGCACATCGGTGAGAAGCAGCATCCGCGCCGCGCCCATCGCCGCCGCAATCGCACCGGCAACCGTGTCGGCATTGATGTTGTAGGTCTCGCCGTCGCGCGACACGCCGATGGGCGCGATCACCGGGATGATGTCGGACTTCAGGATGACGTCGAGAATTTCCGGATTGACCTTCTCCGGTTCGCCGACAAAACCGAGATCGAGGATCTTCTCGATATTCGATTCCGGGTCGTGGATCTTCTGATGCACCTTGCGCGCGACGATCAGGTTGCCGTCCTTGCCGCAAAGGCCGACAGCCCGCCCGCCGGCCTGGTTGAGCTGCGCCACGATCTGCTTGTTGATCGATCCTGCCAGCACCATCTCGACGATCTCGACGGTGGCCTTGTCGGTGATTCGCAGGCCGCCCGAGAACTCGCTCTTGATGCCGAGCCGCGTCAGCATCGCGCCGATCTGCGGCCCCCCGCCATGCACGACGATGGGATTGATGCCCGATTGCTTCAGGAGAACGATGTCGCGCGCGAATTCGGCGCCCAGCGCCTCGTCGCCCATCGCGTGGCCGCCGTACTTCACAACGACGGTACGCTTGTCGTAACGCTGCATGAAGGGGAGCGCCTCGGAAAGCACACGCGCCCGTTCGAGCTTTGCCACCTCGTCGGGCGATGCCGCCTGTCCGTCGGTCGTTGTGTCCGGCATCGGCCCTCGCACTCCCCGTCTTTCTCAACTGCTCCGGTTTTTATACCCCAGCGCGTCGGCCGCGGCCAGCGAGGCGATCTCGGCGCGCAGCGCGGCGATCCCGGCGCCAGTCTCGCTCGACGTGGCGACAATCCGCGGATGTGCGGCGACATGGGCACGGATACCGGTCCCGACATCCGCGAGGCATTTCTCCAGTTCGCCCGCCTTCAGCTTGTCGGTCTTGGTCAGCACGATCTGGTAGGAAACGGCCGCCTCGTCGAGTAGCGCCATGACCGCGCGGTCGTTCTCTTTCAGGCCGTGCCGCGCATCGATCAGCAGCAGCACCCGGCGAAGCGTCGCGCGGCCGCGCAGATAGGCCATCACGAGGTCCGTCCATTGCTCGACGCGGCTGCGGGTCTCGCGCGCATAGCCATAGCCCGGCAGGTCGGCGAGCATGATGGCGGGCCGTCCTTCGGCCCCGAGCAGGAAGAAGTTGAGTTCCTTCGTCCGTCCCGGCGTGTTGGACGTGCGCGCCAGCGTCTTGCGGCCGGTCAGCGCGTTGACGAGGCTCGACTTGCCGACATTCGAACGCCCGGCAAAGGCAACCTCCGGCAGATCGCCCACCGGCAGCCCTTCCATGTCGACCGCTCCGCGCACGAACGAACAGGTTTGCGCAAAGAGCAGGCGCCCCGCTTCGAGGTCCGGCGCGTCGTCGTCATGGCCGCTCGGCGCCCCGCTCATCGCTCAGGGTTTCGGCTTGTCGCCGCCTCCGCCAAAGAGCGCCGCCACCTTGTCGAGACCGAGATTGCTGAAAATCTCGATCTTGACGCCCTGCCGCTTCATGATGACGCCCTGCTGCAGCACCGACAGCGTGTTGTTCCAGGCCCAGTAGATGACAAGACCGGCCGGAAAGCTTGCCAGCATGAAGGTGAAGATCACCGGCATCCAGGTGAAGATCTGCGCCTGGATCGGATCGGCGGGCAGCGGGTTCATCCGCATCTGCACGAACATCGTGAAGCCCATGATCAGCGGCCAGATGCCGACGATGAGCAGCGACGGCGGATCCCAGGGAATGAGGCCGAACAGGTTGAAAAGCGAGGTCGGGTCGGGCGCGGAGAGATCGTTGATCCAGCCAAAGAAAGGCGCGTGGCGCATCTCGATGGTGACGAACAGAACCTTGTAAAGCGCGAAGAAAACCGGAATCTGGATCAGCACCGGAAGACAGCCGGCCAACGGATTGACCTGCTCCTTCTTGTAGAGCTCCATGATTTCCTGCTGCTGCTTCAGCTTGTCGTCCTTGTGGCGCTCGCGCAGTTTCTCCATCTCAGGTTGCAGCTTCTTCATCTTGCTCATCGCCACATAGGATTTGTTGGCGAGCGGATAGAAGACAAGTTTGATCAGCACCGTGATGATGAGAATGGCAACGCCGAAATTGCCGACATAGCCGGCGATATAATGCAGCCCGTGGAAAAGCGGCTTGGTCAGGAAGTGAAACCAGCCCCAGTCGATCATCAGTTCGAACTTGTAGATGCCGTCTGCCTCGTAGCCGTCGACCACCGACGTCACCTTGGCGCCCGCGAAAAGCCGGCTCTCCACCGTCGCGTCCGCGCCCTCCGCCACCACGACCGGATCGTAGCGAAAGTCGGTCTGGTAGATTTCGCGGCGCGGGTCGGGATCCTCGCTGAAGCGCGCGGTAAAGGCGCGGCCATCTTCCGGCGCCAGCACCGTCGCCCAGTATTTGTCGGTCATGCCGAGCCAGCCGCGCGTCGAATTGAACGTCTGCGGCGCTTCGCCCTCTACATCCGAATAGTCGACCTCGCGCAGGCCCCCGTCGGGGAACATGCCGATCAGGCCTTCATGCAGAATGAAAAAGGTGCTGTGCGAAGGCTTGCCGGTGCGCGAAATCAATCCATAAGGATAGAGCGTCACCGCCTGGCCGGTGCGGTTT
This sequence comes from Alphaproteobacteria bacterium HGW-Alphaproteobacteria-11, assembly GCA_002841195.1. GTDB lineage: Bacteria > Pseudomonadota > Alphaproteobacteria > Parvibaculales > Parvibaculaceae > Parvibaculum. The sequence goes on along the minus strand of PHEO01000011.1, from coordinate 5,776 downwards.
TCGACGCGGTCGGAAATCGTGAAAAGGAAATGTTCATCGAGCGCGATACGCCGCACGAAAGTCAGCCCCTGCCCATTGTCCCAAACGAGCGTCACCGGCGTTTCGGGCGTCAGCGTGTCGCCTTCCGCCACGCGCCATTCGCTGGCCGCGTCGGGAAGTTTCACATTCGCGCCCGGCAGACCGATAAAACCGAATTCCGAGAAATAGGGCGCCGGCGTTTTGGCGGGCGAGAACAGCGCGATTTCGGCGCTGTCGGGATCGGTCGTCGCGCGATATTGGCGGAGCCTCAGATCGTCGAAGCGTGCGCCCTTCAATGAAATCGAACCGTCGAGCTCTGCAGAGCGAATAGCGAGGCGCGGCGCTTGCGCCAGCGCCGCATCGCGCGGCAATTGCTCGGCCGCCACAACGCCGCCGACGCCCGGCTGGGCGGGCGCCTCGACCGTCGGCAACCGCACGCCGCTATCCGCCGTTGCGCCGCCTGCATCTCCCGCCGTCGTGCCGGCCGCCGCCTCGATCGCTTCCTGCCGCGCGCGCTCGGCCTCCATCTGTGGATTGATGACCAGATATTGCCATCCGACAAAGACGAGCACCGACAGGAAAATGGCGATGATGAAGTTACGGTTGTCACCCATGTGGCGCGTCTTTCCCGGTATCGGAGCGTGAAGCGGAAGCCCGGTCCCGCCGCGCATGAACGTCGTCGAGTGCGGCGGTGAGGTCGGCGAGAAGTTCGGTCCATCGCCGTGTCGGCGTCGAGTGGCGACCGATCAGCACGTAGTCGTAGCCGGGTTTTGCGGCAAGCGGAAGAATTTCGGCCGCCGCCGCGCGCAGTCGGCGCTTGGCGCGGTTGCGAATGACGGCATTGCCGACCTTGCGGGTGACGGTGAAGCCGGCGCGGGGCGCGCTTTCGTCCTTGCGGTCGAGCGCCTGCAGCACAAGGCCGCGCTCGGCCCGCTTGCGCCCATGGGCGGCGGCAAGGAAGTCTCGGCGTTTGCGAATTTTGTCGATCTGGCGGTCCATCGGGCTGCTCGCAATCGGACCCGGATAACCGCGAACCCGGTGGGGCGCCGCGGACAAGCCGTGGCGTCGCGGAACGATATCAGGCCGAAAGCCGCTTGCGGCCTTTGGCCCGGCGGGCGGCGAGCACCTTGCGCCCGCCTTTGGTGGCTGTGCGCGCGCGGAAGCCGTGGCGGCGCTTGCGGACGAGTTCGCTCGGTTGGTAGGTCCGTTTCACGTCTCTTCTCCGGCAGGTCCGGCACCGGGCGGCTCGCGGGAGCCAGCCTCTCGAATGCCAACAAAAACAAGAGCCGCAGGCGTTGCCGCCTCACGGCTGTCAGGCGGGTGTATAAGCGATATGGCCCGCGCAAGTCAACGGCAGCCGCGTCCGGTTTCACATGTCCTGACTTTGTCTCACAAGTGAGTGATACCACGTTTCGCCATGCCGTATTCGGCGTATGGTCCGGCCGGTTCGCCACCAAGGAGCGTCACCATGTCCGGGAGAGCCCGTTATTTTGTTCTTTTTATGTTCTTTATTGCGGTTCTGGCCGCACCGTCCAGCGGGGCGGAACCCATGACATCCGATCGTATGACGCCCGATCATCGGCCATGGGGCGAGCTGCTGCAGGCACATGTGGTTGCTCCGCCTCCGGCGGATCGGGGTGCTACCCCCCATTTCGTCGATTATGCGGGTTTGGAGGCTGGCAAGCCCGGCCGGGTGGCACTTGGCGCCTATATCGAGAGCCTCGAAGCGGTCGATCCTGCCACTCTCTCGCGCGATGACCAATTCGCCTTCTGGGTCAATCTGTACAACGCCCTGACCGTCCGGGTTGTGGCCGATCACTATCCGGTAGCGTCGATCCGCGACATTTCGATCTCGCCCGGACTCTTTTCGCGCGGGCCCTGGGGCAAGAAACTTGTTCGTGTCGCCGGCCGCGAGCTGTCGCTGGACGATATCGAGCACGTCATCCTGCGCCCCGAATTCGGCGACCCCCGCGTCCACTACGCGGTCAATTGCGCCTCGTGGAGCTGTCCGGACCTCGCCCTCGAACCCTATGAAGGCGCCACCCTCGACGCGCAGCTCGATGCGGCGGCCCGTCGCTATGTCAACAGCCCGCGCGGCGTCGAATTCCGCGACGGCCGTCTCACGGCGTCGAGCATTTTCAGTTGGTACAAGAAGGATTTCGGCGGCACCGACGCCGAGCTCATCGCCCATTTGCGTAAGTATGCCGAACCGGAACTTGCTGCGGCGCTGGCCAAGGTCACGCGCGTGTCGTCTTATGATTACGACTGGTCGCTCAACGACGCCGCGCGTCTGGAGGAAACCGAATGACCGAAACCCCGCCCGCCCCGAAGCCTTCATCGCCGGGCTTTTCCCTCCGCCGCCTGCTCCCGCTTGCCGTGCTGGCGGCCGGTCTCATTGCCTTCTTCGCCCTCGGCCTCGACCGCTACGCGACGCTCGACACATTGCGCGACAACCGCCAGGCGCTGACGCTCTGGGTTGCCGATCACCTTATGCTGGCCGCTCTCCTTTATGTCGCGGCCTACATCGCCATAGTCGCCTTTTCGCTACCGGCGGGGCTGGTGACAACGCTGACCGGCGGTTTCCTTTTCGGGACGGTGCTGGGCGGGTTGTTGACGGTTGTCGGCGCGACGATCGGCGCGACGGCGATCTTTCTTGCGGCGAAGACCGCGCTCGGCGATGTCCTGCGCGCCAAAGCGGGGCCGGGTCTGCGGAAGCTCGAGGCAGGCTTCGGGAAAAACGCCTTCAGCTACATGCTCGTGCTGCGACTTGTGCCGCTCTTTCCTTTCTTCCTTGTCAATCTGGCGCCGGCCTTTCTGGGCGTTCCCTTGCGCACCTATGCGGTCACGACTTTTATCGGCATCATCCCCGGCACGTTGGTCTATGCCAGCCTCGGCAACGGCCTCGGCGCGGTCTTCGATGCCGGCCGCGATCCCGATCTCGGTCTCTTCTTCGAGCCGCAGATCATCGGTCCCGTTCTGGCGCTGGCGGTTCTCGCCATGGTGCCCGTTGTTTACAAGCGGTTCGCCGGCGCGTCGCAGGCATGACCACTCGTCCATCCCCAAAAATCGCTCCAACATTCCGAGGAAAACATGGCCAAGCGGATCAAGGCTGACATCTGCGTCATCGGTGCGGGTTCGGGCGGGCTTTCGGTCGCGGCGGGCGCGGCGCAAATGGGCGCAAGGACCGTGCTGATCGAACGCGGCGATATGGGCGGCGATTGCCTCAACACCGGTTGCGTGCCGTCGAAAGCGCTGCTTGCCGCCGCCAAACAGGCCTACCGCATGACGGCCGGCGGCCCCTTCGGCATTGCACCTGCCAAGCCGAAAGTCGATTTCGCCGCTGTCCATGCCCATGTTCACGGCGTCATCGCCGCCATCGCGCCCAACGATTCCGTTGCCCGCTTCGAGGCGCTCGGCGTCACCGTCATCAAGGATCATGCCCGCTTCAAGGATGGCCGCACGGTGATCGCCGGAGACAATGAAATCACCGCGCGCCGCTTCGTTGTCGCCACCGGCTCTCGCGCCGCCGTACCGCCGATCCCCGGTCTGGACAAGCTGCCCTTCTTCACCAACGAAAACATTTTTGAAAACACCGAATGCCCGGCGCACCTGATTGTCGTCGGCGGCGGCCCCATCGGCATGGAAATGGCGCAGGCCCATCGCCGTCTCGGTGCCAAAGTGACGGTACTCGAAGGCATGCGCGTTTTCGGTCGTGACGATCCGGAGCTCTCGGCCATCGCCGTCGACCGACTGCGCCGTGAAGGCGTCGAGATCGTCGAAGGCGCGAAGGTCGCAAGCGTTTCCGGCGAGGCCGGCCGCGTCGTTGCGACGATCGAAGTGAACGGCAAGTCGCGCGACATCGAAGGTTCGCATCTCCTCATCGCCACCGGCCGCCGTCCCAATGTCGAAGGTCTCGATCTCGAAAAGGCCGGCATCGACTATTCGCCGAAAGGCATCGTCGTCGACGAGCGCTTGCGCACCTCCAACAAGCACATATTCGGCATTGGCGATGTCGCGGGCGGTCTGCAATTCACCCATGTCGCCGGCTATCATGCCGGCATCGTCATCCGCAACGCGCTCTTCCGTGTGCCGGCAAAGGCCGATCATACCTCGATCCCCTGGGTCACATACACGGATCCCGAGCTTGCCCATGTCGGCGAGACCGAGGCCGAAGCACGCGAACGCCACATGAAGATCAACGTGTTGCGCTGGCACTTCGCCGAAAACGACCGCGCCCAGGCCGAACGCGAAACGGAAGGCGTCATCAAGGTCGTCACCGACAGCCACGCCCGCGTTCTCGGCGCCACGATTGTCGGCGCTCATGCGGGCGAGTTGATCCTGCCTTGGGTGTTGGCGAAGACCCATGCCCTCAAGCTCAGCGCGATGGCGGGCGTCGTCGCGCCTTATCCAACCTTCTCCGAAGTAGGCAAGCGCGTCGCCGGTTCTTACTACACACCTACGCTCTTCAGCCCCAAAACGAGAATGCTGGTACGTTTTCTCGGCCTGTTCGGTTAAGCTCGCCCCGGACCCGGCAGCACGGACGGAGTCGATGAGAGTAACGGCGGAACGGAACGGCATCGCGGAAGGCAGGCTTGCACGCTTCGCGCGTCCGCTGCGCGAAAGCCTGTCACGTCGCCTGCTGGTACTGACGCTGCTTTTTGTGATGCTGGCCGAAGTGCTGATTTTCGTGCCCTCGATCGCCAATTTCCGCCTCACATGGCTCGAACAGCGCCTTGCCGCCGCGCAGATCGCCTCGCTGGCGCTCGAAGCCCGCCCCGACAACATGGTCTCGCCGGCACTCCGCGAGGAACTGCTGAAGAACGCGCAGGTCTATGCGGTCGCGCTCCACCGCGACGATGCGCGGCGTCTGGTGTTGAGCGAGGAAATGCCGCCGATGGTTGACACCAGCTTCGATCTGCGCGGCGCGATGGCGATGTTCCTGATCATGGACGCCGTCGAAACGCTTTTCGTGGGCGATGGCCGCGTCATCCTCGTTACCGGAAATCCGCGCTTTTCGGCCGGCGAATCGATCGAAATCGTCTTCGACGAAACGCCGCTGCGGCAAGCGATGCTGGGCTACGGCAAGAACATCTTCCTGCTTTCGCTGGTCATCTCAATCATCACGGCCAGCCTCGTTTTCACGGCGCTTCACTTCGTCCTTGTGCGCCCGATGCGCCGCATCACCGAAAACATGGTTGCTTTCCGCAGCGATCCGGAAGACACACGCCGGGTCATCGCGCCGTCGGGCCGGGCCGACGAAATCGGCATCGCCGAACGCGAACTCTCGCTGATGCAGAAGGAAATCCGTGCAACGTTGAGCCAGAAGGCACATCTCGCCGCGCTTGGCGCCGCCGTCAGCAAGATCAGCCATGACCTGCGCAACATCCTCGCCAGCGCCCAGTTGATCTCTGACCGCATCGGCGCCATCGACGATCCGACTGTCCAGAATCTGGCGCCGCGCCTCTTCTCCGCGGTCGGTCGCGCCATCGATCTTTGCGCTGACACGTTGAAATTCGGCCGCGCCGAGGAAGCGCCGCCGCGCCGCAGGCGTTTTGCGCTGGCCGCGGTTGTCGACGAAGTCGTCGAGGCCGCATGGCCCGAGAACGAGCGCATCGGCTGGCACAACGATGTCGCGCCGGATCTCGAAATCGAGGCCGATCCCGACCAACTCTTCCGCATCCTGTTGAACCTCACGCGCAACGCGGCCCAGGCGCTGACCGAAAGCGCGGCGGGCGGAGAAATCCGCATCGCCGCCCGC
>PHEO01000010.1 GCA_002841195.1 Alphaproteobacteria bacterium HGW-Alphaproteobacteria-11 | reverse complement strand
AGGCGGCGGTGCCGACCGCCGCAACGCTCGAGCTCAACATCTATTCGGCCCGCCACTACGACACCGACCTCGCGCTCTACGACAAGTTCACCGAGGAGACCGGCATCGCGATCAACCTGATCGAGGGCGACAGCGACGAACTGATCGCGCGCATCGAACGCGAAGGCGCGCAGAGCCCGGCCGACCTGCTGATCACGGTCGATGCGGGGCGGCTGTGGCGCGCCGAGGAGAAGGGCCTCTTCCAGGCGGTTGCCTCCGAAACGCTGGAGACGCGCATCCCCGAACATCTGCGCCATCCGGATAGATTGTGGTTCGGCCTGTCGAAGCGCGCCCGCATCATCATCTACAACAAGGCGAAGGGCCGCCCCGAAAAACTCGAAACCTATGCCGACCTCGCGGACCCATTGCACAAGGACGAGATCTGCATGCGCTCCTCGTCGAACATCTACAATCTGTCGCTGCTGGCCGCGACGATCGAACATCTGGGTACGGAGGAAGCCGAAAACTGGGCGAAAGGCGTCGTTGCCAATTTCGCGCGCGAGCCGCAAGGCAACGACACCGGCAACATCCGCGCGGTGGCGGCCGGCGAGTGCCGCATCTCGCTGGTCAACACCTATTATGTCGGCCGGCTGATGGGGTCCGATAATGCCGATGACCGCGCGGTCGCCGATGCGGTCGAACTCGTTTTCCCCGATCAGGAAGGGAACGGCACGCATGTCAATATCGGCGGCGCCGGTGTTCTCGTTCATGCGCCGAACCGCGCCAACGCGGTGCGCTTCATCGAATTCCTGACAAGCGACTGGGCCCAGCGCGCCTTCAGCGAACAGAACCACGAATATGCGGCCGTCCCCGGCGTCGAGATCGACACGCCGCTCAACGCCTTCGCCTTCAAGGAAGACGCGCTGAACGCCAGTGCGCTCGGCCGCAACCAGCCCGAAGCCGTGCGCATCTTCGACCGCGCGGGGTGGAAGTAGGCCTCATCCCACCAGCGGAAAGGCCCAACCGAGCAGGGCATAGGCCATAGCGGTCACGACCGCGATGGCGAAGATATTGAGCCAGATGCCGGCGCGCGCCATTTGCGGGATCGTGACATGGCCGGCGCCGAAGACGACGGCGTTGGGCGGCGTCGCGACCGGCAACATGAAGGCGCAGCTTGCGGCAAGCGCGGCGGGCGCGCAGAGGAGGAGCGGGTGGATGCCCGCACCGACCGCGACGCCGGCCAAGAGCGGCACCATGGCGGCCGTCGTCGCGATGTTGCTGGTGAGCTCGGTCAGGAAGACGATGGTCGCGACGATCAGCAGGATGACAAGGATCGCGGGCAGGCCCGCCGCCGCGCCGAGGCCGCTGGCAAGCCAGAGCGCAAGCCCCGTCGAACCGAAAGCGGCGGCGAGGCTCAAGCCCCCGCCGAAAAGCAGCAGCAACCCGTAGGGCACGCGGGCCGCATGTTCCCAGTTGAGCGCCGGTTTGCCGCCGCCCGCCGGAACGATGAACAGCGCCAGCGCCGCAAGGATCGCGATGACGGTGTCCGACAGGTTCGGGATGACGGTCGCGATCAGCGGTTGTGCGATCCAGGCGATGGCGGCGAGCGCGAAAACCACCGCGACGGTTTTTTCGGGCCGCCGGATCGGGCCGAGATCGTCAAGCGCCCGGCCGAGCGTCGCGGCGACGCCGGCAATGGGCCGCCCGTCGAGACGGAAGGCGATGCGCGTCAGCACCAGCCAGCAGCAACCGAGCATGACGAGCGACAAGGGCAGCGCAAACATCATCCATTGCGCAAAGCCGATATCGAGACCGTGTTCCTGCGCCATATAGCCGGCGAGGAAGGCGTTGGGCGGCGTGCCGATCAGGGTCGCGATGCCGCCGATGCTGGCGCCATAGGCAACCGCCAGCAAGAGCGCTACGTCGAGCCCGCCGCGCGGCGCATGTACGCCGTCGTCCGCAACGGTGATCGCGATGACCGACATCGCGATCGGCACCATCATCACGGCGGTTGCGGTGTTCGAGACCCACATCGAGAGAAAGGCGGCGGTCAGCATGAAACCGCCGACAAGCTGGCGCGAGCCGGTGCCGGTGCGTGCCAGCACATGGAGCGCGATGCGCGCATGAAGGCCGGTCGCCTGCATCGCGGCGGCGATCAGAAAGCCGCCGAGAAAAAGAAAGATGATCGGGTTGGCGTAAGGCGCGGCGGCCGCGCCGACGGTGGCGATGTCGAGCAGCGGAAAGCCGACAAGCGGCAGAAGGCCGGTCGCATAAACCGGGATCGCTTCCGTCACCCACCAGATCGCCATCAGCGCGACCAGCGCCGCGAGCCGCCAGCCCTCGGGCGCAAGCCCGTCCGGCGCGGGCAGCGCCAGCATCAGGCCGGAAACGGCAAGGCCGGCGACAATGGCATTCGGATTGTAGGAGACGCGCTCGGCCTCTGTCGTCTCCGTCGTCACACCCCGCCCCCTGTTTCGCCGCGTTCATCCGGCGCACAGTCTGGCAAAAGCCGGTGCGGCGACCAAGTGCCTATTTGGCCGGCATCGTCTGGCGGATATCGAGCGAAGCGGCGGAGGCCAGATTCGCGGCGGCGAAGTCCCAATCGACGAGATGGTCGAAAAAGACATCGATATAGGCGTCACGTTCGTTGCGGCGGTCGAGATAATAGGCATGTTCCCAGAGATCGACCGTCAGCAACGGCACCTCGTCGTTGCTGGCGACCGGTGTTTCGGCATTGGGACTTCCATAAATCTCGAGCCTGCCGGTATCGCCGACGACGAGCCAGCAATAGCCCGAACCGAACTGGCCGATTGCCGCTTCCTTGAAGCGCTTCCGGAATTTGTCGTATCCGCCCAGCTCGCCGTCCATCTTTTCGGCGAGCGCGCCTTGCGGCTTGCCGCCGCCCCGGGGCGTCATGGAGCGCCAGTAGAAGTCGTGGTTCCAGACCTGCGCTGCATTGTTGAAGAGCGTCTTCTTCGATCTGTCGTCTGCGATCCGGCGAATGAGCGGTACAAGAGAGAGATTGTCGAGATCGGTGCCGTCGACCAGCTCGTTGGTCTTGTCGACGTAACCCTTGTGGTGCTTGCCGTAGTGAAAGGCGAGCGTTTCGGCGCTGATATGCGGCGCCAACGCGTCCTCGGCATAGGGAAGCGGCGTAAGTTCGAGCATGACCTTGTCCTTTTGCATCTTTCGGCCCGGCCCCTTTCCGTCAGGTTGACCGGCGATGCGGTGATTTCAAGGCGGGGCAGCGCCGGCCCTTCGCATAACCCCCGGGAAATGAGGGGATTTCGCAGGCAGTTCCGCGACTTGCAACATAATCGGCGAATCCCCACATAGTTACCGACGGTGCCGGAAACGGGCCGGAATGCAAAGTCGCTTGGCGAACAGGACTTTGGAGACAGGACGCATGATCCAGTTCAACAGCCCGTTCCTTCTGGGCTTCGAGCAGATGGAGCGGTTGCTCGAACGGGCCGCGAAGGCCTCCGACGGCTATCCGCCCTACAATGTCGAGCAGCTCACCGCGACGGCGGGCGAGGCGCTTCGGATCACGCTGGCGGTCGCCGGATTTTCGCGCGACGAGCTTTCCGTGACGGTCGAGAACAACGAACTCGTCATTCGCGGGCGGCAGCGCGACGAGGAAGGCCGCACCTATCTGCATCGCGGTATCGCGGCGCGCCAGTTTCAGCGCGCCTTCGTGCTGGCCGACGGCATGGAGGTGACGGGCGCGGTTCTGGAGAACGGATTGCTGAAAGTCGATCTGGCGCGGCCGGAGCCGCAAAAGACCGTGCGGCGGATCGAGATTGTCGAGGAAGCGCCCGAGACCGTTCGCCGCCCGCAACGCGCCGAGCGCCGCGCCGAGGCGACGGAGTGAGCCCTTTGCTTCGTTGATGAAGGAAGGGCGGAAAGGAGTGAGTACCATGCGTAACGAAACCGACAACGAGGCGTTCGAGAACGAGGTCGAGACCTCAGGCTGGGGCACAGAGGATTTCCGCGGGCTGACGCCGGAAATGTTCGCCAATATCGGCGTTCCAAACATCGTCTATGTCCGCGAAGTGCTGGCCGGCGAGATCGAGAGCGAGATCGGCGACGAGCTGAACCTGCCCGCCGACACGCGGCTCTACGCCGTGCATGCCGCCAATGGCCAGCGCATGGCCGTGCTCGACAATCGCGACGCGGCCTTTGCCGGCGCGCGGCAATACGACCTGGAGCCTGTCAGCGTGCATTGAGGGGTGTGGAGATTTCCTTCCCTCCATGTTCGTCCTTGCCGGGCGTGACGGTTGCTCTCCGCATTCCCCCACACGTCACCCCCGGACTTGATCCGGGGGTCCAGAAGCCGCCACTGGCGGCGTCTCACTTCGCAAGAACGCGCAAGCGCAATGCGACGGCGCGAGATTGTGAAAGATGTCGTTGTGAAGAGAGACGGCGCGTTCCGCGCCTTCTGGGTTGCCGGGTCAAGCCCGGCAAAGACAAAAGGGTGGAAGGTTCCACCCCCACAAAAAAAGCCCCGCTCGCAAGAGCGGGGCTTTTTGTTCGTGAACGGATGAAACCTACGCGGCGCTGGTGGCGGCAGGCTCGGTGAGGATCGCGAAGAGGGCGGCGGCGTCTTCCGAGGCGCGCAGCTTTTCGACGACGGCCGGATTGCGAAGGAGGCGCGAAATGCGCGCCAGCGCCTTCAGATGGTCGGCGCCCGCGCCCTCCGGCGCCAGCAGCAGGAACATCAGATCGACGGGCTGGTCGTCGACGGATTCGAAATCCACGGCCGTGTCGAGACGCGCAAAGAGACCGTGGAGCCGGTCGAGTTCGCCGAGCTTGCCATGCGGAATGGCGATGCCCTGGCCGACGCCGGTCGAACCGAGACGTTCGCGCTCCAGCAGCGTTTCGAAAATGGCGCGCTCCGAGAGGCCCGTGATTTTTGCGGCGCGTTCGGCAAGTTCCTGCAGCGCCTGCTTTTTGCTGGTGACCTTGAGGTGGGCGATCACCCCCTCCGGCTGCACCAGATCTTCAAGCTCCATGGTCCGGGTCCTGTTTTGCGGGGCGGCAGTCTGAACGGCGCGCGGGCCCATGCGGCGTGCATGAGGCGCGGATACCGTCCGGGATGCCCCGGCTATGGTCGGGTTCGCTTTCAGTTCTTCAAGCCTTCTGAACATCGCGCGCGACGTCGCGGCCGGTGTCGATCCAGCCGATATTTCCGTCGGTGCGGCGATAGACGAGATTGAGACCGCCGTCGCCGCGCGTGCGGAAGACGACGACCGGCACGTCCGAAAGATCCATCTGCATCACCGCATCACCGACGGAAAGGATCGGCACGGCGGTCGTTCCCTCGGCGATGATGACGGGCTGCGCGTCTTCCGGCATTTCCTCAAGCTCGTCGCCCGCCTCGATGACGAAGGAGGGGAAGCTTTCGGCCGGTAGCGGCGCCTTGTTGTTGTTGTTGTGATTTTTCAGTTTGCGCTTGTAGCGGCGCAGGCGCTTTTCGAGGCGCTCCAGCGCGGCCTCGAACGAGGCATAGACTTCGTTGGCGGCGCCTTGCGCGTTGACGCGCATGCCGGAACTCAGATGCGCCGACGCATCGGCGCGAAACTCGTGGCCCTGTTTGCTGAACGTGACCTGGCCGTCCACCGGGCGGTCGAAATACTTCGTCACCGCCGCCTGAAGGCGCTCGGTCGCATGGGTGCGGAGCGCATCTCCAACATCGAGATGATGACCGCTGACCTGAACCTGCATGAAAGACCTTTCCGGGTCGCTACGCTACAAACGACGGTTGCTTGTGATGGGGTTGCCCGGACCCGGTGCGTTCCGGAAACCGTTTGCTCCGTGATCCACCGCCTCGCCCCGGAAATAGCCCGGGGGTCTTTTGAGCGAGGGGAAACTAGTGGGCTGCATCATGGGTGTCAACCGGATGCCGGCCGGGTGCCGGAACGGGGCGGAAACCCCTTGTCTTTCAATAGTATATAGCTTTTTTGGAGGGTCTTTGAAGGGGGTCTGCGCCGACTCACGCATAGGCCTTTTTTTCGCGCCGGCGCTGCACGGAAGACGGAATGTTGAGTGCTTCCCGATACTTGGCGACCGTGCGCCGCGCAATGTCGACGCCCTGACCCTTCAGGATGTCGACGATATTGTCGTCGGAGAGCACGGCGTCCGACAATTCGCGGTCGATCAGATCCTTGATGCGGTGGCGCACGGCCTCGGCCGAATGCGCGGCGCCGCCTTCCGACGAGGCGATGGAGGAGGTGAAGAAATACTTCATCTCGAATATGCCGCGCGGCGTCGCGATGTATTTGTTCGCCGTAACGCGGCTGACCGTCGACTCATGCATCGAGATCGCCTCGGCGATGGTCTTGAGATTGAGCGGCTTCAGATGCTGGACGCCGTGAACCAGAAACCCGTCCTGCTGACGCACGATTTCGGATGCGACCTTCAGGATCGTGCGCGCCCGCTGGTCGAGACTCTTGACCAGCCAGTTGGCGTTGTTGAGACATTCGGAAAGATAGGCCTTGGCGCTCGGATCGTGCGAGAGCTTCGACACTTCCGAATAATATTGCTGGTTGATCAGCACGCGCGGCAGCGTTTCGGTGTTGAGTTCGATGCCCCAGCCGCCGTCGGAACGCGCACGCACGAAGACGTCCGGAATGACCGGCACCACGGGCTCGCCGCCGAAGGCCAGGCCCGGCTTCGGATTGCAGGTGCGGATGTCCTCGATCATCGAGGCGATGTCCTCGCGGTCGGCGCCGGTCAGCTTCATCAGCATGTCGAAATCGCGACGCGCGAAAAGTTCGAGATTTTCGAGAAAGGCCTGCATCGCCGGATCGAGCCGGTTGCGCTCGGCAAGCTGCAGCGCGAGGCATTCTTTCAGGTTGCGCGCACAGATGCCGGTCGGCTCGAACGTCTGCAAGACGCCGAGCACCGCCTCGACATCTTCCACATCGACGCCGAGGCGTTCGGCGGTTTCGGCGAGATCGGCGGTCATGTAGCCGGCCTCGTTGACCTGGTCGATCAGGAAGGCGCCGATCATGCGGTCGCCCGGCGTCTTCAGCGCCATCATCATCTGGTCGGTCAGATGTTCGGCAAGCGTCGCCTCGCGGGTCAGCGTCGCGGCGAAATCGTAGTCGCCGTCCCCACTGCCGCCACCGCCGCTGGTGCGCATGTTCTGCCAGTCGGAGCCTTGCGCGCCCGGCGTTTCGGCCGCGGCCGTGTCGTTCTGCGCGTCGGCGCGCGACTGGTCGGCATAGACATTGTCGTAATCGGTATCGAGGTCGCCGCCGCGATCCGGCAACGGACCGTCATCGGCCAGCGTCAGCGAGGTCTCGGCTGTCGTCACCTGTTCATGGCTCTCCGCCGGCGCCTCGCGCTCGCCCGCCCGGTCGGCCTCGGCAACGCCGTTTTCAAGCAGCGGATTGCGCTCGAGTTCCTGGTCGACATATTCGGCGAGTTCGAGATTGGAGAGCTGCAGCAGCTTGATCGCCTGCTGGAGCTGTGGCGTCATCACCAGGGACTGGCCCTGGCGCATTTCGAGTCGCGGTGCGAGCGCCATGATGGATGCCCTCCCGCCGCCTACAGACTGAACCGCTCGCCGAGATAGAGCCGGCGCACATCTTCGTTGCCCACGATGTCGGAGGGCTCGCCCTCCATGAGCACCGCGCCGTCATGGATGATGACGGCATGGTCGATGAGTTCCAGCGTCTCGCGAACATTGTGGTCGGTAATCAGCACGCCGATGCTGCGATCCTTCAGATGCGCGACGAGATCGCGGATGTCGCCGATGGCGATCGGATCGATGCCGGCAAAGGGCTCGTCGAGCAGCATAAAGGAGGGCTGCGTGGCAAGCGCGCGCGCAATCTCGACGCGCCGCCGCTCGCCGCCCGAAAGCGCGACGGCGGGTGTGCGCCGGAGATGGGTGATCGAGAATTCGGCAAGGAGGTCGTCGAGCTCGGCCTCGCGGCGGTCGCGGTCGGGCTCGACCACTTCGAGGACGGCGCGGATATTCTGTTCGACCGTCATGCCGCGGAAGATCGAGGCCTCCTGCGGCAGGTAGCCGATGCCGCGGCGCGCGCGGCGATACATCGGCAGCGCCGTCACGTCCTGCCCGTCGAGCAGGATCGAGCCGTAATCGGGCTGGATCAGCCCGGTGATCATGTAGAAAACGGTCGTTTTACCGGCGCCATTGGGACCCAGCAGGCCGACGGCCTCGCCGCGCTGGACATGGAAGCTGACGCCGCGCACGACCGGCCGCCCCTTGAAGCTCTTGCCGATTTTTTCGATCCGGAGCCCCGGATTGTCGGCGACAAGATGCGGACGCGATTCCGCGCCGCCCGCCTCATTTTCCAGCCCCGTTTCGCCCGTCATCGGGTCCCCACTCCGTCAATCCATGCCATCAAACGTACTTGGCATTAAAATTGTATGAAGTGAAGCGTTTAACCAAGGTTTTTTGGGGACGATCAGCTTCCGTCGGGGTGAAAGAGGCCGCGAACCCGGCCCGTTCCGCCGCTTGCCGCGTCGCCGCCGCCCGAGACGCGCGCCCGTCCGTTGTTCAGATCGACATGGAGTTTCGAGCCGCGGATGACGTTCTCGCCCTGCCGGAGCACGACGCTGTCGCCCATCTCGATCCGCCGCGTATCGACATGATAGTTGGCCCATTGGCCGCTGGCCGACTGATCGTCGGGCGCCGAAATATGGACATTGCCGGTCGCCCCGATCCGCTCGATGCCCGAGCCGTTGTCACCGCCGCGCCGCGAGGCGTAGTGAACGATCAGCCGGTCGGCGCGCATCCGCAGCGCGCCCTGCGTGACCAGCACGTTGCCGCTGAAGGTGGCACTCTGCTTGGCATCCTCGACTTCGAGCGCGTCGGCTTCGATTTCGATGGGCTGCTTCGGGTCGTTGGAAAAGCCGCCGCCGACAATGCCCGACGATTGCGCCGCCGCCGCCCCGATACCGAACCCGGCACCAAGCAGAAGTGCCAGTCCCGCAAGCATCGCGCCGCGGGCGCGCATGCCCCTCGGCCGCTCCGTTCTCGCCCCCATGTCAGTCCCCCTCGCTCGGCCGATCGGGATGGATCAGCAGTTTCACCTTGCCCTCAAAGCGCATGACGCGTCCGCTATGATCGGCCGTCATGCGGTCGGCGCGCAATGTGCCGAGCGGCCCCTCGCCCGTCACTTCGCTGTCGCTCGTCACCGTGCCGGCGTCGAAATCGACCACGGCGCGGTTGCCGTGAATGACGTAGCCTTGCGCCGTCTCGATGTCGATGGATTGCATCAGTTCGAGCGTCTGGCTTTCGGAATCGAGAAGTCCGTCCGTCGCCGCGAGCGAAATCCACTCGGCCTCTTCGCCCGCCGCTTCGTTGACCTTCATTTCGGCATTGATGTTTTCGAGCACGACGAAGTTCGGCCGGGCCGCGTCCTGCGTCGCATTGTCGGCGCTGATCGAATAGGGCCGCCCGTCGCCGGTCACGCCGTCAATGCGCGGGCTGACCATCCGAAGATCGTCGGGCCTGGTTTCGATTTCGCGGAAAGCCACGTCGAGCCGGTCGTCGCGGCTGAAAACGCCGGAATAATAGAGAACGACCGCGAGCAGCAGCGCCGCGCCGAGCGGCAGGACCACCTTCATCGACGTCACGAAATAACTGTAGCGGCTGCGCGGCGGCGGTTCGGCGCGCGGCGCCGCATAGGACCGGGCCGGCCGCACCCGTCCCGGCCGCCCCCCGGTCTCGGTCTCGCCGGACCCCTGGCTCATAAAATTTCGCTCCACATCGCCCGAGCCCGAAGCCCCTCACGGCCGCGAGTATGCGCGCGGGCCCCGCAAAGCGTCAACGAAAGGCGGAACGCGGCCGAATAGACGCATCAATGCGCGAAAATGTCTTCCTCGGGCCAGCCGGCAAGGTCGAGCGCGGCGCGGACGGGGAGGAAGGCGAAGCAGGCCTTGGCAAGCTCGGTGCGCCCCTCGCGCGCCAGCATCCCGTCGAGGATCGACTTGATCTCATGCAGGTAGAGAACGTCGGAAGCGGCATAGGCAAGCTGCGCCTCGCTGAGCTTTTCCGCGCCCCAGTCCGAGCTTTGCTGCTGCTTCGACATGTCGATATTGACGAGCTCGCGGGCGAGGTCCTTGAGCCCGTGGCGGTCGGTATAGGTGCGCACCAGCTTCGAGGCGAGCTTGGTGCAGTAGACCGGCGAAGTGACGACGCCGAGATGGCGCTGGATCGTCGCGACGTCGAAACGCGCAAAATGGAAAATCTTCAGCACATTCTGGTCGGCCATCAGCGCCCGGAGGTTGGGCGCGCGGTAGGTCGCGCGGTCGAGCTGGACGATATGGGCATTGCCGTCGCCGGCCGAAAGCTGCACGAGACAGAGCGGGTCGCGCTCGGGGTTCAGGCCCATCGTCTCGGTGTCGATGGCGACGCTGGCGCCGAAGGAAAGCCCGTCCGGCAGATCGCCCTTGTGCAGCGTGACCGCCATATGCTGGCTCCGCTTGGCCCCGAAGGGCGGGCGGCAGGCGCGAAGGAAGCGGCTGCCGCGAGAAAGGAATGGTGCCCAGGAGAAGACTCGAACTTCCACGCCCTTGCGAGCGCCAGCACCTGAAGCTGGTGCGTCTACCAATTCCGCCACCTGGGCACTTGCTGCGTTGCTTAAATAGGGCCTCACACATTGTCAATGGAGGAGGGTCAATGGAGGAGGCCATTGGAGAAGGACAGGGAGCGGCCGTCGCCCATCGCCCGGCAAACCCTTTGCCGCCGGACGCCGATAGGTTATCTAGGGAGCGGTTGATGGCCGGTCATCGGCAAAACGGGCCGGAAGCGGAAGAGAAGCGGAAGACGAGAGGCAAAATGAGCGGAGACGGCGCGAATAACGGCGTGAAACCCGGCGGAACGGACGAGCCCGGCGGATCGGTCTTGCGCGCAGGCGCCACCGTCACGGTCTTTGGCGGTTCGGGCTTTCTCGGCCGTCACACGGTTCAGGCGCTGGCCCGGCGCGGCTACCGCGTGCGTGTCGCGGTGCGCCGCCCGAACGAGGCCCAGTTCCTGCGCCCGATGGGCGCCGTCGGCCAGGTTGAGCCGGTGCAGGCCAATATCCGCGACGACGCCTCGGTGGCCGCCGCGCTGGAGGGTGCCGACGCGGTCGTCAATCTGGTCGGCATTCTCCATGAAAGCGGCAAGCAGAAATTCGCCGCCGTGCAGGCCGAGGGTGCGTCCCGTATCGCGCTCGCCGCGGTCGCGGCCGGTATTTCCTCGTTCGTTCATGTTTCGGCGATCGGCGCCGATCCGGAAAGCCCGTCGGCCTATGCGCGCTCGAAAGCCGAAGGCGAAGCGGGCGTGCGCGCCGCGCTGCCCGGCGCCATCATCCTGCGTCCTTCGATCGTCTTCGGACCGGAAGACGACTTCTTCAACCGTTTCGCCGCGCTGGCGCGGCTGTCGCCGGTGCTGCCGCTGATCGGCGGCGGGCTGACGCGCTTCCAGCCC
This sequence comes from Alphaproteobacteria bacterium HGW-Alphaproteobacteria-11, assembly GCA_002841195.1. Classification (GTDB taxonomy): domain Bacteria; phylum Pseudomonadota; class Alphaproteobacteria; order Parvibaculales; family Parvibaculaceae; genus Parvibaculum. Next base: position 17,132 of record PHEO01000010.1, on the reverse strand, counting down.
GTCTATGTGAAGGATGTCGCCGAGGCCATCGCGACCGTGCTGGAGCGCGATGACGCAGCCGGCCGCATCTACGAAATCGGCGGACCGGAAGTCGAAACCTTCCGTGAGCTGATGGAACGCCTGTTGCGCGAGATCGGGCGTACGCGTGTGCTGGTGCCGGTGCCTTTCGCGGCCGCCCGCCTGAAGGCGGCGTTCCTGCAATTGTTGCCGACGCCGCCCCTGACCGTCGATCAGGTGCGCATGCTCGCCGTCGACAATGTGGTGAGCGATGCGGCGATGGCCGAAGGCCGCACGCTCGAAGGCCTTGGCATCCAGCCGACCGCGATGGTGGCGATCCTGCAATCCTATCTCTACCGCTTCCGCCGCACCGGACAGTTCAAGCGCGCCAGCGCGAGTTAAAAAGAGCCGATGCGCCAGCTTTATCATCTTCCGATTTCGCCCGCCTGTCGCAAGGTGCGTCTGGTGCTGGCCGAAAAGAACCTCGCCTTCGAACTTGTCGAGGAGCGCGACTGGGAGCGCCGCCATGAATTTCTGGCGCTCAATCCGGCGGGCGAGGTGCCGGTGATGGTGGAAGACGAGAGCGAGCCGATCTGCGGCGCGACCGCGATCGCCGAATATCTCGAAGAGACCGCGCCCGAAATGCCCTTGCTGCCGAAGGACCCGCATCAGCGCGCCGAGACGCGCCGCCTCGTCGACTGGTTCGACCGCAAGTTTGCCACCGAAGTCAGCGACGGGCTGATCTTCGAAAAAGTGACGCGCCGTTTCCTGAGCGCGGGCGAGGGCGGCGGTGCGCCGGAAATGCCGGTGGTCAGGGCCGCACTTCACAATCTGCGATACCACCTCGATTATATTTCATACCTGATGGAGACGCGGAGCTGGCTTGCCGGCGAGGAAATGACGCTGGCCGATCTGACGGCCGCCGCGCATCTTTCCTGTCTCGATTATGTCGGCGACGTGCCGTGGAGCCAGTATCAGGGCGCCAAGGACTGGTATGTGCGCATCAAGTCGCGCCCCGGCTTCCGGCAGATCCTTGCCGACCACATCCCCGGCATGCCGCCGCCGAAACTCTATGCCAATCTCGACTTCTGACGCGAAAATCGATCTCGACAAATTGCGCGCCGACCTTTTCCGGCGCGCGAAGGAGGCGGGCTTCGACGATGCGGGCATCGCCCGTGCCGATGCGCGGGGCGATCTCCCTGAGCGTCTCGACCGCTGGCTGGCGCAGGGCCGCCACGGCGACATGGGCTGGATGGCGGATACGGCGGCGCGCCGCGCCGCGCCCGCGACGCTCTGGCCGGAAGCGAAAAGCATCGTCATGCTGGCAATGAATTACGGCCCCGACGAAAACCCGCTCGACCTTCTGGAACGCCGCGACCGCGCGGCGATCTCGGTCTATGCGCGCAATCGCGACTATCACGATCTGGTCAAGAAACGCCTGAAGGACGTGGCGCGCTGGCTGGCCGAGACGAGCGGCGCGGAGGTGAAGGTCTTTGTCGACACCGCGCCGGTGATGGAGAAGCCGTTTGCCGAAGCCGCCGGTCTCGGCTGGCAGGGCAAGCACACCAATCTCGTCTCGCGCAATCTCGGTTCGTGGTTCTTTCTCGGTTCGATTTTCACGACGCTCGACTTCGCGCCCGACGCGCGGCACGACGACCGCTGCGGCGAATGCCGCCGCTGCCTCGACATCTGCCCGACGAAAGCGTTTCCGGCGCCCTACGAACTCGATGCGCGGCGCTGCATTTCCTACCTGACCATCGAGCACAAGGGCCATATCGCGCTTGAGTTTCGCAATGCCATGGGCAATCGCATCTATGGCTGCGACGACTGCCTGGCCGTTTGTCCGTGGAACAAATTCGCACAATCCGCGCGCGAGGCGGCCTTCGTGTCGCGCGACGATCTGCGCGCGCCGCTGCTGGCGGAACTTGCGGGCCTCGACGATGCGGGTTTTCGCGCGCGATTTTCAGGCTCGCCGGTCAAGCGCATCGGCCGCGACCGTTTCGTGCGCAATGTGCTGATCGCGATTGGAAATTCGGAAATGCCGGCGCTTGCCGAAATTGTGTGGCCGCTGCTCGACGACGCCTCGCCGCTGGTGCGCGCGATGGCGCTCTGGGCGCTCGGCGAACTCGGCGCGCGCGACGAATTGCGCGCGCGCGCCGCAGCGGCGCTTCGCGCGGAAACGGACGAGGGCGTGTGCGCCGAATGGCGGCGTCTTACCGACTGAGATATTGCCGGGCGGCGGCCGCCGCCGGATCGTCGTCGCGGCCGGTCGCTTTCGCATAGTCGAGTGCGCGCTGCCAGTCGGCCCATGCCGATTTGCGGTCGCCCAGCGCCAGATGCACGCGGCCCCGCTCGACCAGCGCCTCAAGGTCGTGCGGGCGAAGCTCGACCGCGTTGCTGGCGTCGACAAACGCCGCTTGCGGATAGCCGAGGACGCGATTGGCGGCGGCGCGCAGCAGCATGGCCTCGATGAGATGCGGATCGAGCGCCAGCGCCTCTGCGGCATCCTCGCGCGCACCTTCCCAGTTTTCTTCCAGCGCCCGCATCCGCGCCCGGCCGACGCGATATTGTGCCTCCTCGGGCATGCGCGCGATCGCCTGCTCATAGGCGCGCCGCGCCTGCGCCGGATTGCCGGCAATCGCGAAAGCATCGCCGGCTTGCGCATAGACCGGCGCGCGCAATTCGTCGCTCGCGCCCAGCATGCGTTCGGCGAGGAGGTAGAAGACCGACGCGGCATCGGCCGGGCGGTCCATCGCCATCAGTGCCAGCGCCTCACAATGCATGCCGCCGGCCTCCTCTTCGCCGCGCATCAGCTTCAGCGTTTGCGCCATGTTGAGCGCCGCCTCGGGATTGCTGGCGGCGAGATCGACACATGCCTCGTAGCCGGGCTGTGCCCGGACGGCGGACGCGGTGGCGGCAAAGGCGGCGAGGAAAAAGACGATTAATGTGGCTTTCATGCGCATGAGCCTCGTTCAGGCTGTACAATCTGGCAAGTGAAACAACGGCAAGACAGGCGCATGAACCGGCATCCGCGTCTTTTCGGCTTCGGCTACGGCTTCAGCGCAGGCGTGCTGGGCCGGCGGCTGGCCGCGCGCGGCTTCGCGGTGGCGGGAACCTGCCGGACGGCGGAAAAGGCGGCGGCTTTGCGCGCCGGCGGCGTGGACGCTTTCGTTTTCGGCGCAGCGCCCCTCGCCGATCCGGCTGTGGCGCTGGCCGGCACGACGCATCTGCTGCTCTCGGTGCCGCCGGACGAAACGGGCGACCCGGTGCTTGCCGCGCATGAAGCCGACATCGCCCGCATCGCGCCGCAGCTCGAATGGATGGGCTATCTCTCGACGACCGGCGTCTACGGCGACAGAAGCGGCGGCTGGGTCGACGAGGAAGCGCCGCTTGCGCCCGGCACGAGGCGCGGCCGCCGCCGCCTCGCGGCCGAAGCGGCCTGGCGCGCCTTTGCCGAACGTAACGCCGCGCCGCTTCACATCTTTCGTCTGGCCGGCATTTACGGGCCGGGCCGCAACCAGCTTCGCGGCATTCTCGACGGCACGGCGAAACGCATCGTCAAACCCGGTCAGATCTTCTCGCGCATTCATGTCGAGGATATTGCAAGCGTGCTCGAAGCCTCGATCGCGCATCCGCATCCAGGCGCCGCCTATAATGTCTGCGACAACGAACCGGCGCCGCCGCAGGAGGTGGTCGCCCATGCGGCAAAGCTGCTCGGCCGCGACCCGCCGCCCGAAATCCCGTTCGAGGATGCCGAACTGACGCCGATGGCGCGTAGTTTCTATACGGATTCCAAACGCGTCTCGAACCGGCGCATCCGCGAGGAACTGCACGTGACGCTGCAATATCCGACCTATCGCGAGGGATTGAAGGCATTGCTGACCGGCCTCTAGCCGCGCGCTTCGATTTCCGCAAGCAGCGATTCGATCGTCTGCGTCAGCCGCGCGATGTCGGCCGGCGTCGACAGGCGATGATCGCCATGCTTGCTCAGATGGATCGTGACGTCGGCGCTGGTCAGCGCCTCGACGAGACGCATCGCGTGGCTCCACGGCACATCCGGGTCTTTCATGCCCTGCAGAATGCGGACCGGCATGTCGAGCGGGACCGGCCCGTCGAGCAGCAGATGGCTCCGCCCCTCCTCGATCAGCCGCATGGTGATCTCGTAGGGTTCGGAATCGTATTCGGACGGCGCGCGATAGATGCCGTCGCGGGCGAGCGTCGCTCTGATCTCGTCCGAGAACCCTTTCCACATCAGCTCCTGCGTGAAGTCGGGCGCCGGCGCGATCAGGACCAGACCCTTGACGCGCTCGGGCCGCGCCAGCGCGGCAAGCAGCGCGATCCAGCCGCCCATGCTGGAGCCGACGAGAACCTGCGGGCCTTGCGCCAGCGTGTCGATGGCGGCGAGCGCGTCGTCGAGCCAGCGGCCGACGGTTGCCTTGCGGAAATCGCCGGAGGATTGCCCGTGCGCGTAATAGTCGAAGCGGAGCAGGTGGCGGCTGGCAGCCCGCGCCCAGGCGGCGAGCGCCGACGCCTTGGTGCCGGTCATGTCGGATTTGAAGCCGCCGAGCCAGGTGAGGCCGGTAGCGCCCGCAGGCCGTGCCGGCGCATCGATCAGGCAGGCGAGATTTTCGCCGGCGCTGCCGTCATGGCCGGGGCGGTCGAGCTTGCGAGGAAGGGATGCGTCGGTCATTGTCGTGGACGTCGTTCGTCGTTTCCGGCAACGTCATACATCCAACAGAGATGTCCGCGTGTCCAACCCTTTTGAAAACATCGCGCCGCGTCCGGCGATCCTGCAGGTCGTGCCGGCCCTCGAAACCGGCGGCGCCGAACGCACGACGGTCGATGTCGCGCGCGCCGTCGTCGCGGCCGGCGGCCGCGCCATCGTCGCAAGCCGCGGCGGCCGGATGGTGCCCGAACTTGAGGCGGCGGGCGGCATGCATTTCGAAATGGCGGTTCATTCGAAGAACCCGGTCGTGATGGCGCTCAATGTCGAACGGCTGACGCGGCTGATCGCGCGCGAGAAGATCGGCCTCGTTCACGCCCGCAGCCGCGCACCGGCCTGGAGCGCGCTTGCCGCCGCGCGCCGCGCCGGGATTCCCTTCGTGACGACCTATCATTCGCGCGTGCACGAGAAGCCGCGCCTCAAGGTCTTCTACAATTCGGTGATGACGCGCGGCGACGCGGTGATTGCCAACTCGGAATTCACCGCCGGACGCATTCGCGCCATCCATGCGCCGGACGAGGCGCGCATCTTTACCGTGCCGCGCGGCGTCGACATCGACGGGCTGGCGCCGGAAGCGGTCGCGCCCGGCCGCGTCGAGGCGCTTTGCAGCCGCTGGGGGCTCGACGGCGCAAGCGGTGTCGTCTTCCTTCATCCGGCCCGCCTGACGCGCTGGAAAGGCCAGCCGGTGTCGATCGAGGCGGCGCGGCTTCTGCTGACGCGCGGCGTCACGGGCTTTTCGGTGCTGCTGGCCGGCGACGCGCAGGGCCGCGACAATTATGCGGACGGGCTGCGGCAGGAAATCCTGTCGGCCGGTCTCGACGCCCATGTGCATCTCGTCGGCCATTGCGACGACATGGCCGCCGCCTATGCGCTGGCGGACGTCGTTCTCTCGCCCTCGATCGAGGCAGAACCGTTCGGACGAACGGCGGTCGAGGCGCAAGCAGCGGCGCGCCCCGTCATCGTCAGCGATGCGGGCGGCCAGCGCGAAACCGTGCTGACGGGGGCAAGTACGGCGACCGGGCTCTGCGTCCCGCCGGGCGATGCGGCCGCGCTTGCCGATGCGATGGCGCAACTGATTGCGCTCGGGCCCGAAGGCCGCGCGGCGATGGGCGCCCGTGGCCGCGCCCATGCGGCGGCGTATTATTCGGTCGCGGCCATGTGCGATACGACGCTCGGCATCTATGCCCGCCTCCTCGCCCGCTAGGTCCGGCCGCGCCAGCCCTGTCATTGTCATCTGGCTCGGCGCGGGCGGCCCGGCGCGCCGCGCGGCGCTGGCCGGGCTGCGGGTCCGCCATGCCGGTGCGCCGCTGATCCTGCTGACGACGCCGGAAGGAGCGCGAGCCGCTGACGGCCTCGCGGACGAAATATGGAGCGACGGCGCGGCGCGGGGCGCGGCGGCATTTCTGGCCCGCGCCCGCCGTCTTTCATGGGCAAGTCCCGCGATTGTCTACGATCTGGAGGGAAGCCCGGCGACGCGCTTTCTGCGCTTTTGTGTGTGGCCGAGGCCACAATGGAGGGTTGTCGCGCAAGGCGGTGAAATCCCGCCGCTTTCTTGACTTGCGGGCGGCGGCCTTCAAATCTATAGCTGTCACCTTGGATTGCCCGTCAGGGAGCCCGAAGCCGGGCTCCGTCGGGCGGTTGCCGCAAGCCCGCGCTTCGACGCGCCGGCACCGGCTACCGCACGAAGCGCCAAATCCGGCGGCCGGGCCAGATTGAAGGAGAAGAGTTCATAGCTCGCAGACCGATGCAGGCGCCGCCCACACGAGAGGGCCCGCGCATAAACGACATGATCGATGAACCGACCGTGTTGCTGATCGATGCCGAGGGCGAAAAGCGCGGCGTCATCCCCACCGACGAAGCAATCAGGATGGCCGAAGAGGCCGGACTGGATCTGGTCGAGGTGTCGCCGAACGCGAAGCCTCCCGTATGCAAGCTTCTCGATTACGGCAAGTTCAAATATCAGGCCCAGAAAAAGGCCAACGAGGCGCGCAAGAAGCAGAAGACCGTCGAGGTCAAGGAAATCAAGATGCGCCCGAACATCGACACGCATGACTATGACGTGAAGATGCGCGCAATGCTTCGCTTCTTCGAGGAAGGCGACAAGGTAAAAGTGACCCTGCGCTTCCGCGGGCGCGAAATGGCGCATCAGGAACTGGGCATGCTGCTTCTGAACAAGGTCAAGGAAGAGGTCGAGCCGATCGCGAAGGTCGAGCTTTACCCCCGGCTCGAAGGCCGCCAGATGATCATGGTGCTGGCGCCGAAATAACGGCAGCCGACGCGAAGACAGGAAGGCCCGGCCGATTGCGCGCCGGGCCTTTTTTTCAGGCGAGCAGTTTTTTCAAGCGGTCCGGCCGGTCGGTCAGGATCGCTTCGACGCCGAGCGCCGCGAGCCGCTGCATTTCCGCTTCCTCGTCGACCGTCCAGCATGAGACCGCGAGGCCGAGCTCGCCCGCAAACGCGGCGGTGGTTGAGGTCACGTCGCCATGCCAGGAAAACCAGCCGTCCGCCGGGCCGGATGCAATTGCCCGCAGCATGCGCTCGGCGAAAACCGCGCCCTGTTGCGCACGCCAGTCGAAGCCGGCGGCCCAGGGCGCGCCCGAGGCCGACGCCTTGCGGATGAGTTCGTCTTCCGATCCGGGCATGTCGCGCGCGGCGGAAGCATCCGCTGGATCGATCTGGAAGAAGGGAAGCGTCGTGAAGGCGTTGAGAATATCGGGCGCGATCTCCTTTGCGCGTTTGAGCGCCCGCCAGTCGAAGGAAACGAAGGTGACAGCTTCTGACAGGCCTTGCGCACGCGTCAGCGCGACCGCCGTATCGGCAAGCGCGACAGGATCGGCCGATTGCGACAGATCGAGCAGCGCCGTCTTCAGTTCGATATAGAGACGCAAGCCGGGCTTTGCCGCGCGCTTGACCAGCGCATAGACATCGGCAAGCAGCGGCACGCGCGCGCCGTCGAACGGCGTCTGCTCGGGATAGCGCGCCGAATAGCCGGCGCCGGGCCGGAGCCGGCCGACATCGTAGGCGGCGAGCTCGGCGGCGGACAATTCCTTGAGAAGCGGCGTCGGGCGGGTCAGCCATTGGCCGTCCGGGCCGCGCGCGATGGCGGGCTTCAGGCTCTCGTCGTGATGGACAACGAGTTGCCCGTCGCGGCTCAGATGCACGTCGAGTTCGATGCCGTCGGCGCCCATGGCGATGGCGCGCTCGAAGGCTTCCATCGTGTTTTCGGGCCAGAGCCCCGCGCCGCCGCGATGCGCGATCTGTAACGGCTTCCGCATGTCCGTTCCCTCATCCCCATGACGAGATGCCGGAAAACGCCCGGCAGACCCCGAATTCAAAGCCGCCCATGTGACCCGTTCCCGCCACCCGCGTCAAAATGAAACAGCGTCGCAGAGCTGTCATCGAGAGCGTTTGGCGCTGACGTTGCAGCGATGTGTGATTATACTATCGGGCATATCACCACGAAGAGCGATCGCGCGGGGCCGGACTTTTGCGGCAACCGTGCGGCGGATCAGACGTCGCGACGCGAGCGCCATGAGGCGCCAGCGCGACGGACCACAGGCAGCACAGGTGATGACATGCCGATCGCGTCGATATGGCGCCGGCTCAGGCGCAAAAGCACCAGGCACTCCTTCTACGAGACGCAGGACGTGATGCGCCGCGCCGTCGAACTGGCGGCGCTGGAAGAAGAGTTGCGTGGGCTCGACGACGAGCGGCTGCGGCAGCGCCTCGCCGCCGAAACCGACGCCGCCCACCGCCGGACGATCGAGCGCGAACGGGCCCGGCGCGAGACGTCTGGCCGTTCCCCTGCGTCAGGTACGCGCTGACGGCCCTTGGGCGGCGGCCTTTTGCGCCGATCCGCTGCGCCAACCTTTGCATTGTCGCGGCGCGATGTCCGATACTCTCCCCAACAAGAAAACGAATAAGCGGGAGGGACGTCATGAAGTTCGGTGTGTTTTACGAATTGCAACTGCCAAAGCCCTGGAACGAGGGCGACGAGGCGCGGCTCTTTCACGAGGCGCTGGAGCAGATCGTGCTGGCCGACAGGCTCGGCTTCGACCACGCGTGGGAAGTCGAGCATCACTTCCTCGACGAGTATTCCCACTCCTCCTCGCCTGAAGTATTTCTCGCCGCCGCCGCCTCGCTGACGAAAAACATTCGCCTCGGCCACGGCATTCGGCAGGTGATCCCCAACTACAATCATCCCGCGCGCACCGCCGAGGGCCTTGCGACGCTCGATATCGTGTCGCATGGCCGTGTCGAATTCGGCATCGGCGAGGGCGCGACGCGCCTTGAGCTTGGCGGTTTCAACATTCCCGCCAAGGAAAAGCGCGCCATGGCGATCGAGGCCGGCGAGCAGATCGCCAACATGATGGTGCTCGATCCCTATCCGGGTTTTGAGGGCAAGTATTTCTCGATGCCCTGCCGCAACGTGTTGCCCAAGCCCGTGCAGAAACCGCATCCGCCGATGTGGATGGCCTGCACCAATCGCGACACGATCCGGGTTGCGGCCTCGCTCGGTGTCGGTGCGCTGGCCTTTTCGTTCCTCGACCCGGAAGAAGCACATCGCTGGTCGGAAATCTATTACGGCATCATCAAGTCGGAGGAATGCAAGCCCATCGGCCACACCGTCAACGCCAACATCGCGATGGTCTCGAATTTTTCGCTGCACGAGGACCGCGCCGAGGCGATCCGCCGTGGCCATGAGGGCTTCGAATTTTTCGGCTATGCGCTGAACGCGCTTGTCGCGCACGACACCGTGCCGGGCCGCACCGACATGTGGGGCGACTACATCAAGGCGCGCGGCAACCGCACGCAGGAGATCATCGACGCCGGCAAGCGCGCCGACGCGATTGCGACGGGCATCGGCACGCCCGACGACATGCGCGCGCATCTCCGCGCTTTCCAGAATGCGGGTGTCGACCAGGTGATCTTCATGCAGCAGGCCGGCCGCAACAAACACGCCGACATCTGCGCCTCGCTGGAACTCTTTGCGAAGGAAGTCATGCCGGAGTTCAAGGCCGAGCTTGCCGCGCGCGAGGCGAAGAAGCAGACCGAGCTCGCGCCTTACATCGAAGCGGCGCTGAAGCGGAAAAACTGGATGAAGCCGCTGGAGGATCACGAAATCCCGGTGGTGCAGGCGTCGGTGAAAAAGGCGCAGGTCAATCAGGGCAGCGCGGCGGAGTAGACGTTTGCCGGGATAGCTCGGGGCCGAAAATCGCTTGCAGCGGGGGCGGTCCGGGGATCATTCTTGCGGCGTGGGGACAGGAGCCGACGAGGGAGACTCATGAAATATTTTCTTGCCGTTCCGGCCCTGGCCGGCTTGTTGATGATCGCCGCCTGCGACCAGAACGAAGAGGAAAGCGCAGCGGAGGCGGCGGGCGAGCCGGTCTTTACGGCGCCGGACGAAGGTGACGCCGGCGATCCGCAGACCGATTTCGAGCGCGCCGAAGCCGGCTGCCGCGCCGCCGCCGATGCGCTGGCAATCTGGACCGCGCGGCCCTGGGCCGATGCGGAGGAGACGGTGACGGGCGGCGGCGTCGCGACGATCCGCGTCATCCGTCCGGGCGACATGGTGACGAAGGATTACCGCACCGACCGCCTCAATGTCGAACTCGACGAAAACGACGTTGTGACCCGCGTCTATTGCGGCTGAGCGGTTATTTGACGGGGCGGATCGGATCCGTCCCGTCCCAGCTTTCGGCGGCGCGGCGGATATGGGCGAAGAACTTGCCCTTCGCGCCGCTGATATCCGACATCTCGATGACGGTGCCGGGATGCGTCTCGGTGTCGAAATAGACGAAGCGTCCCTGCTCGCCGCCGATCTGCCCCTCATGGCCGACCTTGTAGCCCGCGGCCAGCGCGCGGTCGTAATCGGCCTGGTAATTCACCGTCCAGTAGGACATGTGCTGCAGACCTTCGCGGCCGGCATTCAGGAAATCGAGATACATCGACGGCGCGTCGTTGCGCTGCTGGATCAGTTCGATCTGCAGGTCGCCGGTATTGGCCAGCGCAATGCTCATCTCGACCGGCGAGGGCTTGCCGCGATAGGTGAACCAGTCGCACTTCACGCGGTCGATATAAAAGAAGGGGCCGACACCGAGAACCTCGGTCCAGTGCTCCAGCGCCGCCTCGATGTCACGCACCACATAGCCGTTCTGGCAGACTTTTCCGAAAAAGCGGCTCATTGGGGTCCTTTCCTGTTTTCAGGCGGTCTTATAACCCTTTCGCCTGAGCTTGACCTGCCGCCTTTTTCCCTTATAAATCCGCGCCTTCGGGGCGGTCCGGCCTGTAGGGCATGCCGTGGCCGTCCGAAATGCCATGACCCGAACCCGCCAAAATCCGGAATTCTTCAACGAATTCAAGGTCTTCAAGCGCGGGTTCCCCTGAAGATACGGAGAGCGAAATGCCCAAACTGAAGACCAAGAGCGGGACCAAGAAGCGCTTCAAGCTTACCGCTTCAGGCAAGGTCAAGCGCGGTCAGACTGGCAAACGCCATATGATGATCAAGCGGACCAACAAGCAGATCCGGAACAAGCGCGGCACGACGATCATGGCGGATGTTGACGCCGCGCGCGTGCTGAAAAACTTCATGCCTTACGCGTGAACCGGAACACCCTGAAGAGGAATTGAGCACATGTCGCGCGTCAAACGGGGCGTTACCGCACACGCCCGCCACCGCAAGATCATCAAGAAGGCGAAGGGCTATTACGGCCGTCGCAAGAATACCTTCCGCACCGCCAACCAGGCGGTCGAGAAGGCCGGCCAATATGCCTATCGCGACCGCCGCACCAGGAAGCGCAACTTCCGCGCCCTCTGGATCCAGCGCATCAATGCCGGCGTCCGCGAGCACGGCCTGACCTATTCGCGATTTATCGACGGCCTCGCCAAGGCTGGCATCGAAGTGGACCGCAAGGTTCTCTCCGATCTTGCCATCCATGAGCCCGAGGCCTTCAAGGCTCTGGTCGGACAGGCCCAGGCCGCGCTCAACTGACGAGCGTGGGCTGACGCCTGAGACAAGAGCCGGTCACCCGTCCGGGGCTTGCGCCTTGCGCGCATGCCGCTTTCCGGGGGGTGAGGCGGACCGCCGGTCGATCTTTCGCTCGCACGCCGTTTCCCTCAATCGCCCGGAGCCGCCCGCAAGATAAAGCGGCGCCGGGACGATTGAGCGATATGATGTGAGCGGATGAAGCCATGACCGACAAAGCCAATCTCGAAAAGCTCGAAGCGGAATTCGCCGCCGCCATCGCCGATGCGGTGGACGCCGACACGCTGGAAGCCGTGCGCGTCGCCGCCCTCGGCAAGAAGGGCCGCGTGTCGGAGCTGATGAAAAGCCTCGGCGGAATGTCGCCCGACGAGCGCAAGGAGATGGGGCCGAAGCTCAACGGGTTGAAAGACCGGCTGACCGAGGCACTGGCCGCCCGCAAGCAGGCGCTGCACGAGGCCGGTCTCGACGCGCGGCTTGCGAACGAACGCATCGATGTGACGCTGCCCGTCCGCGAAAGCCCGCTTGAAGCCGGCCGCATCCACCCGCTCTCCCAGGTCTGGGACGAAGTGATCGCGATTTTCGCCGATATGGGCTTTGCGGTCGAGCAGGGCCCCGACATCGAAACCGATCACTATAATTTCGGCGCGCTGAACTTCCCCGAAGGACATCCGGCGCGCGAAATGCACGACACGTTCTATTTCGAGCCCGATGCATCCGGCGCGCGCAAACTGCTCAGGACGCATACGAGCCCGGTGCAGGTGCGCACGATGGAGGCCGGCAAGCCGCCTTTCCGTTTCATTTGCCCCGGCCGCACCTATCGCTGCGACAGCGACCAGACGCACACGCCGCAGTTCCATCAGATCGAGGGCCTTGTCGTCGACGAGACGACGCATATGGGTCACCTCAAATGGACGCTGGAGGAATTCCTGCGCGCTTTCTTCGAGGTCGAGGGCGTCGAGCTGCGGATGCGCCCGTCCTTCTTTCCCTTCACCGAACCGTCGATGGAAGTCGATGTGCGCTGCGCGCGCCTCGGCAATGAAATCCGCATCGGCGAAGGTGACGACTGGCTCGAAATTCTTGGTTGCGGCATGGTGCACCCGAACGTGCTGAAAGCTTGTGGCATCGATCCGGAAAAATATCAGGGCTTCGCCTTCGGCATGGGGCTCGACCGCATCGCGATGCTGAAATATGGCATCCCGGATCTGCGCGCCTTCTTCGAGGCCGATCTGCGCTGGCTCCGGCATTACGGTTTCGCGGCGCTCGACGTGCCGACGCTGGCGGGAGGGCTTTCGTCGTGAAGTTCACCCTCTCCTGGCTGAAACAGCCGCTCGACACGGAAGCCTCGCTCGACGAAATCGTCGAACGCCTGACCATGCTCGGCCTCGAGGTTGAAGGCGTGGAAGACCCGGCGAAGAAGCTCGGCGTCTTCACGGTGGCAAAGGTGCTGGAAGCAAAGCCGCATCCCGACGCCGACAAGCTGCAGGTGCTGAAGGTCGAGGCGCTGGTCGACGGCGAAGTGAAGCAGTTGCAGGTCGTCTGCGGCGCGCCGAATGCGCGCGCGGGACTCACCGGCGTCTTCGCGCCGCCCGGCGCCACCATCCCCGTGAACGGCATGGTGCTGAAGCCGACGAAAATCCGCGGCGTCGAATCGAACGGCATGATGTGTTCGGAGCGCGAACTCGAACTCTCCGACGATCATGTCGGCATCATCGACCTCGAAGGCGACTGGAAGGTCGGCACGCCGGCGGCCGAAGTTTTGGGTCGCAACGACCCGGTCATCGAAATTGCCATCACGCCGAACCGCCCCGATTGCCTCGGCGTCTACGGCATCGCGCGCGACCTCGCGGCGGCCGGTCTCGGACGCCTGCGCGAAGGTTCGTTTCCGCCGGTCGAAGGAAAATTCGACTGCCCCGTCGGCATCAGGCTGGAATTCCCGTCGGGTGCCGAAAACGCCTGCCCTGTCTTCGCCGGACGGCTGATCCGCGGCGTGAAAAACGGTCCGTCGCCGGACTGGCTGCAGAACTGGCTGAAGGCGGTGGGCTTGCGCCCCATCAACGCGCTGGTCGACATCACGAACTTCATCTCGCTCGACCGCGGACGTCCGCTGCATGTCTATGACGCGGCGAAGCTGAAGGGCGATATTCGCGCCCGCCTCGGCCGCAAGGGCGAGAAATTTCTGGCGCTCGACGGCAAGGAACATGAAGTCGGGCCGGATATGTGCGTCATCGCCGACGATGAAAGCGTGCTCGGCCTCGGCGGCGTCATGGGCGGCGAGGAAAGCGGTTCGACGGCGACGACGACAGACGTCTTCGTCGAGAGCGCCTATTTCGATCCGTTCCGCACCGCGCGCACCGGCCGCGACACCGGCATCGTGTCGGATGCGCGCTACCGCTTCGAACGCGGCGTCGATCCGGAGTTCGTGCTGCCCGGTCTCGAACTCGCGACGAAAATGATCCTCGATATCTGCGGCGGCGAGCCGTCGAAGCTTGTGGTTGCCGGCAAGGTGCCCGACACGTCGAAGACGATTGCCTTCGACCCGGCGCGCATCGAAAAGCTGACCGGACTGTCGCTGCCCATCGCGGAAACGACGCGCATCCTGACGGCGCTCGGTTTTGACGTGAAGAGCGAGGCGAAGGCGTTGTCCGTCTCCGTCCCGTCATGGCGCCCCGACATCGATGGTGAAGCGGACCTTGTCGAAGAGGTCGTGCGCGTGCATGGGTTGAACAATGTGAAGTCGGTTGCCTTGCCGCGCCTGCATGCGGTCGCAAATCCGGTGTTGTCAGTGCGGCAGAAGCGCGAGAGCCTGGCGCGGCGCGCGCTGGCGGCACGCGGGCTTGTCGAGGCGGTCACCTGGTCCTTCGTTCCCGAAGCGCACGCCGAACTCTTCGGCGGCGGAAACGCCATGCCGGGCCTGAAACTCGCCAATCCGATTTCGGCCGACATGAGCCATATGCGCCCAAGCCTGCTTGCCGGGCTGATCGCGGCGGCGGGCCGCAACATGGCGCGCGGGAACGCGGATGTGGCGTTGTTCGAAGTCGGCCAGCAGTTTGAGAACGACGCGCCGTCCGGTCAGGTGCTGGCGGCCACCGGCCTGCGCCGCGGCACGGCGCGACCACTTGGAAGCGGGCGGCACTGGCAGGGCAAAAGCGGTCCGGTCGAGGCGATGGACGCCAAGGCCGATGCGGCGGCGCTTCTGTCGTTGCTCGGCGCGCCGGGCGCAAGCCTGCAGGTCAGCGCCGATGCGCCCGGCTGGTATCATCCGGGCCGCTCCGGCGTCTTCCGCCTCGGGCCAAAAAATGTGCTCGGCTATTTCGGCGAGCTGCATCCGCGCATTCTCGATGCGATGGATGTCGCGGGGCCGGTCGTCGCTTTCGAGGTCTTCCCCGATGCGATCCCCGAGCCGAAGCGCAAACCGACACGCGCCAAACCGCCGCTCGAACTTTCCGATCTGCAGCCCCTGCGCCGCGACTTCGCCTTTGTGGTCGATGACGGCGTCGCGGCCGAACAACTGATCCGCGCCGCGCGCGGCGTCGACAAGAAGCTGATCGTCGATGTGTCGCTGTTCGATCTTTTCGAGGGCGGCGCGCTGGGCGAAGGCAGGAAGTCGCTCGCCATCGAAGTGACGCTTCAGCCAGTCGAGAAGACGCTGACGGACGAGGAAATCGACGCGGTGTCGAAGCGCATCGTGGCGGCAGTCGAAAAGGCGACGGGCGGTACGCTGCGGAGCTGACCCAGCCGGGGAAAACCGTTTGGGGAGGAGCGAATGAAGTTCGAGCCCTACGAAATCGGCAGGTTCGACAAGGACGGTGCGAATATTCGGCTGTGCGGCCGCGTCGTCGGTCCCGCATCGGGCCCGCACGTCGTCATGCTCGCCTCCCTCGGCCGTCCGGGATCGGATTTCGACGAGGTGGCGTGCGCGCTGGCGGAAGCGGGCTATTGCGTCACGCTGCCCGAACCGCGCGGGATCGGCGGCAGCGAAGGGCCGAAGGACGGGCTGACGCTGCATGATCTTGCCGGGGATGTCGCCGCCGTCATCGAAACGCAGGCCCGTGCGCCGGTGACGTTGCTCGGTCATGCGTTCGGCAACCGCCTGGCGCGGACAACGGCGGCGGATCACGCGCCGCTTGTCTCCCGGCTCGTGCTGCTTGCCTGCGGCGGCCTGATCGAGATTCCCGAAGCGGCATTGAAGGCGCTCATGGGTTGCTTCGATGGAAGCCTCTCGCCGGATGAACACCTCGAATGCGTGCGCTACGGCTTCTTCGCCAGGAACAACGACCCGGAAATCTGGCGCGACGGCTGGCACCGCGACGTGATGCTGATGCAATCCTCGGCCGTGCGCCGGACGCCTGTCGAGGACTGGTGGGAGGCGGGCGGCCAGCCGATGCTTGTCGTGCAGGCGCTGGAAGACGCGATTGCGCTGCCCGCCAATGCGCATGATCTGAAGAGGCGGCTCGGCGGGCGTGTGACGCTTGTCGATCTGCCGGATGCCGGCCACGCGATGCTGCCTGAGCAACCGGTGAAGATCGTGTCGGCGATCCGCGAGTTTATCGAAGGCCGGAAGTAGGACGCATGGAACTCAAGACCATCCGCTACGAGATATTGGACCGCATCGCGACCGTCACGTTGTCGCGCCCGAAGCGCCGCAACGCCTGGACAGGGCGGATGCACACCGAATATCGCTGGGCGCTGGCGGAAGCCGACGGCGACAAGGCGGTGCGTGTGATCGTCGTCACCGGCGATCCGGAGGGTCAGGCCTTTTGCGCCGGCGCCGATCTCGGCGCGCTCGAAGGCCATTCCGAGAAGGGCCGCTACGATCCGGGCATTTCGGAGGACATAGCGAAACCCGGCTACGGCGTCCGGCCCGAATTCGACGCGACTTTCGCCTATCATTTCGGCCTGACGAAACCGGTCATCGCGGCGATCAACGGTGCGGCGGCCGGCGTCGGCCTTGTGCTGGCCGCCTTTGCCGATCTGCGCTTCTGTGTCCCCGGCGCGAAATTCACCGCCGCCCATGGCCGCTTCAACTTCCCGGCCGAGTTCGGCCTCTCCTGGGTCCTGCCGCGTCTCGTCGGCGTGACCCATGCCAATGACATATTGTTGTCGAGCCGTGTCTTCACCTCGGAAGAAGCGATGGAAATGGGCTTCTTGAACAAGCTCGTGCCGCCCGCCGAGCTGATGCCCCATGTAATGGCCTATGCCCGCGCCATGGCCGATGGTGTCTCGCCCGGTTCGCTGCGCGAGACCAAGCGGCAAATCTATATGGACCTCCACCGGGATGCGGCCGGTGCGGTCGTGGCCGCCGAGCGTCTGCTGGAAGAGATGGTCAGGCACCCCGACTACAAGGAGGGGGTGAAGGCCTGGATGGAGAAGCGCAAGGCGGAATGGCAGGGCTGATTGGCTTAATGGCCGGGCGATGCTATATGGCGG
>PHEO01000009.1 GCA_002841195.1 Alphaproteobacteria bacterium HGW-Alphaproteobacteria-11 | reverse complement strand
CGCCCGTTCCAGCGGCAGCCGAGCCCGCGCGCGGCCGCGTCCATGCGGATGCGCGTTGCGCTGTCGAGGTCTTCGGCCTCGTCGTCGAGCCGCGCCCGCAGGCGTTCGGCGACCAGCCGCAGGGGCGCGACCAGCCGGGCGAGAGCGGCATCGAGTTCGCTTGCCGCCGAAGCGAGGCCCTCGACCGGTGGGCCGGTGTCGGCTTCGAGCGAGAAGGGGCTGTCATTGTCTTCGGCCCGCGCATGGACCTGCTGGCGCACCAGCGCCAGAAACTTTTCGGCCGCGCCGCGAGGGCTTCCGTCGTTGAGCCGCGCCGTCCAGCCCGGTCCCGGCAGCGCGGCGGCGGCCGACAGCGCCGCGGCAAGCGCTTCCTCGGCCAGTTCGTCGCCGCCGACAAGATCGCCGATGCGCTCGTCGAGGCCGCGTCCGCGCCGCCCGCGCTGGCCTTCCGCGCCGCGCACCCAGCGCCGGAGCTCCGCCGTTTCGACGCCCGAGATCGAAGCCGAGAAGGCGCTGTCGGCAGCATCGAAAATGTGATGCCCCTCGTCGAAGACAAAGCGCGACCTTGCTTCGCGGCCGCTCGGTGCTTCGTCCTCCGCGCCGCCGGCGGTGTCGGCGGGTTTGGTGGTCATGGTCTGTCCCATCACGCGGTCGAGCGCCGCCTGCCGCATCACCAGCGCATGATTGGCAACAACGATATCGGCGCGCCGTGCCTTGCGGATTGCACGTTCGATGAAACATTTCCTGTAGTGCGGGCAGGCGGTGTAGACGCATTCGCCGCGCCGGTCCGTGAGCCCGGTGCGTCCCGTTGCGCCACCGAGCCGCGCGCCGAGCCATGCCGGAAAGTCGCCGCCCACCATGTCGCCGTCGCGGCTGGCTTTCGCCCAGCGCGCCACGAGTCCGATTGCGGTTGCGCTTCCCGAAAGTGAGGCCCGGTCGGCAAGCTCGGCGAAATTGAGCAGACAGAGATAGTTCTCGCGTCCCTTGCGGATGACGGACTTCTCGGCTTTCTCGGCCGGGTCGGGATAGAGCCGCGAAAGTTCCTGGTCGAGTTGGCGCTGCAGGTTCTTGGTATAGGTCGAGATCCACACCGTCCCCTTGTTGCGCGTCGCCCACAGGCTTGCCGGCGCGATATAGCCGATGGTCTTGCCGATGCCGGTGCCGGCCTCGGCAATGACGACGTTGGGTGCGCCCGCCGCCTCGCGCGGACCAAAGGCGAAGGCGGCGGCGGCAGCGAAATCGGCTTGTCCGTCGCGCCGTTCGGCGTCGGCGCCGGCGAGTTCGGCCAACCGCTCCCGCGCTTCCGCCTCGCTGACCGGCTGCGATCCGGCGGGCGGGCGCGGCGCCTGCTCCTCCCATTCCGGCAATTCATTCCAGATGTCGAAGCCGCGGCTTGCCGGTGGCCGTCCGTCTCGCCCCAGCGCGTCGGCCAGCGCCGCCACGACGCCCGGACCCCAGGCCCATCCGCCTTCCGCCATGCGAAAGGCGGTGCGCGCCGCCGACGGCCGGTCGGGCAGCGCGCGGTCCTGCAGCCGCGCCAGCATTTGCGCGGCCGCCGCATGCAGCATGAGGGCTTGTGTCTCCGGCGTGTCGCCGGCATCGAGGCCGAGCGCCCGTGCCAACCCGTCCGGCGTCGGCAGACAGTGCGCCGCCGGATGCACGAAGGCGAAGAGTTCCATCAGGTCGAACACATGCGGTCCCGGCGCGCCGAACGGCCGTCCGCGCGCAATGCGCCGTGCCGTGAAGGCCGCATGCACCAGCATCACCGGCTCGCGCTCGATCAGCGCCAGCGCCGCCTCGGCGCCGAGTTCCTCGACCTCGCCCTCCGCGCTGACGACGACAGCACCGCCCGCCGCGCGGCTCGGCACAATGGCCGGCGCTTCGGGCAGGAATGCGCCGCCGGTCGGGCCGTGCGTCGAATCGGAAGGTGCCTGTGAGGACATGGGCGGCGAGTATAGCCGCGCGGGGCCCGAATGAAATCAGTTGCCGAGGCTCGGATAGGCCTTGGCGAGTTCCCGCCATGTGGCGGTGATTTTCTGCTGCAGCCGCTGCACGTCGCGCATCGCGGCATCGATCTCGCCGTAGTCGAGTGCGGTTTCGATGTCGCCGGCCACATGCGAAATCGCCGCGAGGCCTATATTGCCGGCGGCGGCCCGCAAGGCGTGCGCCCCTTCGGCCAGTGCCGCCTCGTTGCGTTCGGTGCGCGCCCGCTCGACGGCGCGATGCAGCGTCAATACGCGCTCGAGCCCCGAGAGCAAATGATCCGTAATGCGTTGCGGTCCGACCTCGCGCTCGATGTCGTAAAGATGCCCGAGATCGATCAGCTGCTCCGGTTCCTTGTGCCTTGGCATCGTTGCATCGGCCGCGAGCGACGCGAAGTAGCCGGCCGCGCCGCCCGGTTCCATCGGCAGCAGGAACCAGAAGGTGCTCCCCTGTCCCGGCGCGCTATCGACGCCGATCCGGCCGTCCATCAGCCGCACCAGCCGGTCGCAGATCGGCAGGCCGAGACCCATGCCGCCCGCCTTGCCGGCGAAACGGAAGTCGCGCGCATCGCCGCCCTGCCAGAATGTTTCGAATAGCTGTGCGCGGGATTCGTCCGAAAGACCGGGCCCTGTATCGTTAACCGAAAAGCGAACGACAGTGTCGCCGTCCGGCGTCTGGATCGGCGCAATACGAACGACGATGCCGCCATTGTCGGTGAATTTGATACTGTTGCCGATCAGATTGGTCAGCACCTGGCGCACGCGATCGGCATCGGCCAGCATGTCGGCACCCGCGCCCTGCGCGACATCGAGTTCCAGCGAAAGTCCGCGTTCGTTCGCCTGGTGACGCATCATCCGCACGACGCTCCCGGCAAGCTCCGCCGGGTTGAAGCGCCGAGGCTTCAGTTCCAGCGACAGCGCTTCCATCTGCGAAAGGTCGATCATGTCGTCGAAGAGGCGGCGCAGCAGCTGGCTGGTCTCTTCCATCGACTGTGCGATTTTCCGCTGCGCGTCGCTCAGCGGTTCGTCGGCAAGATGCATCGCCATGTTGCTCAGGCCTTCCAGCGGCGCCCGCACTTCATGGTTCATGATGTCGAGAAACGCCTGCTTGGCCTGCATCGCGGCAGTCGCGCGCGCTTCCGCGTCCACGGCGTCGCGATGTTTTTGCTCGGCCACCGCATGGGCGCGCGCCATTCGCTCGGCGAGATCGGCATTTTCGAAACGCAGCCGGAATGCCTCGCGATAGCTGGTATTCACGCGCCGCGTCCAGCCGGCGACGGTGGCGAAAAATATGGCCGCCAACATGACGGTGGCGATCGCCAGCGGCTCGGCGCGCCACAGCAGCAATCCGATGATCGGCAGGCATGAGGCAGCGATATAATAGATGACGGCAGGGGGATGGTTGGCGCGTGTGATGGCCGTCGCCATCGCAAGACAGGCGAGGACCAGCACGTAGAATATCTCATGCGTGAACGAGGCGCCCGGCAGCCACAGCAACGACCCGACGCCCCATGTCGATCCGCTGACAAGCGTGACCAGCGCATAGCGGTTGGCCCACAGCGCTGCATTGCCCACGGCGTCGGGATCGGCGCGAAACCCTGCCCGCACCCGGTCGAAAAGAAACTGCGCCACAAGCTGGATCGCCATGACGACGCCGATGGTCCAGAGCGGCGCATAGGGCCAGAACGCAAGCCCCACCACCACGATGGCGCCGAAAACGGTCAGCCGGCTTGCCTCGCCGAGCTCCAGCAGCAGGCGCACCTGCTCGGCGTCGATCCGCTCATCGATGGGATGGCTGCGCCGAACGGGGCCGACCGGCGCGGCGGCGCTCGTGCCCTCCGTGTCGGTCCCCGTCGATCCTTGCTCCGGCTCGGCTTTTCTCAACTTTCAGGTCTCCGGGCGGGGGCCGCAAATCCTTGTGCGCAGGTTCCGTTGAACGGCGTGGCCGGCGCCAGTCCGGCTCGGATTGCCGCGTTGACGGAGGGGTGTGCTAAGCATAGGGTCCGCGCGCTTGACAAAGCCTTAAGTGATCCTTTCGAGACCGAAAATGCCAGCCGACTCAACAACGATAGCACCATCCGCGCTCCTTGAGGCCGCCCGCGTCAGCAAGGCATGGCCGTTCGAGGAAGCGCGCAAGATCGTCGACCGGCTGGAGAAGGAAGGTGAAACCGGCCGCACGGTCCTGTTCGAGACAGGGTATGGCCCATCCGGCCTCCCGCATATAGGCACTTTCGGCGAAGTGGCGCGCACCACCATGGTCCGCCGCGCCTTCGAGATATTGGCACCCGGCGTGCCGACGCGCCTGCTCTGTTTTTCCGACGACATGGACGGCCTGCGCAAGGTGCCGGACAACGTACCGGATCGCGGCTTCCTGGAACCCTATCTGCACATGCCGCTGACCTCGGTGCCCGACCCGTTCACGAACGAGTTTCCTTCGTTCGGCCATCACAACAACGCGATGCTGCGGCGCTTCCTCGATACCTTCGGCTTCGAATACGAATTCGCCAGCGCGACCGACTATTACAAGTCGGGCCGTCTGGACCCGATTCTGAAGCGCGTTGCAGAACGCTACGACGAGATCATGGCGATCATGCTGCCGACGCTTGGGCAGGAACGGCGCGCGACCTATTCGCCCTTCCTGCCGATCTCGCCGAAGACCGGCCGCGTCCTTTATGTGCCGCTGAAGAAGGTCGATCCCGAAGCAGGAACCATCACCTTCGACGACGAGGACGGCGAGGAAACCACGCTGCCCGTCACCGGCGGTCGCGTGAAGCTGCAATGGAAGCCGGACTTCGGTGCGCGCTGGGCCGCGCTCGGTGTCGACTTCGAAATGTTCGGCAAGGATCACGGCCCGAACATGGGAATCTATGACGCCATCTGCAAGGCGCTTGGCGGCCGTCCGCCGGAACACTTCGTCTACGAACTTTTTCTCGATGAAAACGGCGAGAAGATTTCGAAGTCGAAGGGCAACGGCCTCACCATCGACGAGTGGCTAGCCTACGCACCGACCGAGAGCCTTGCATTCTATATGTTCCAGCGTCCGCGTCAGGCGAAGAAGCTCTATTTCGACGTCATCCCGCGCGCCGTCGACGAATACTACCAGCACCTCGCCGCCTATCCGCGTCAGGACTGGAAGGAACGGCTCGGCAATCCGGTCTGGCATATCCATGGCGGCAACCCGCCCGAGATCGAACTGCCGGTTTCCTTCGCGCTGCTTCTCAATCTCGTCAGCGCCTCTCACGCGCACGACAAGGCCGTGCTCTGGGGCTTCATCTCGGGTCACGTGCCCGGCGTGACGCCTGAGAACCACCCCGAACTCGACCGTCTCGTGACGTATGCCATCCGTTACTTCGACGACTTCGTGAAGCCGGCAAAGGTGTTCCGCGCGCCTGACGAGGTCGAGGCGGCGGCGCTTGAGGCGCTGTCGGAGAGGCTCGATACGCTCGCGCCCGATGCGGACAGTGCGACGATCCAGAACGCGCTGCTCGACGTGGCGCGCAACATCGAGCGCTATCAGGATCATGCGAAGAAGAGCCCGGAAGGCGGTCCCGGCGTCTCCGTCGCCTTCTTCCAGATGATTTATCAGGTACTGCTCGGTCAGGAGCGCGGGCCCCGCTTCGGTTCGTTCGTCGCCCTCTACGGCATCGGCAACACGCGCGCGCTGATCCGCCGCGCGCTGGCCGGCGAGGACATGTCGAAAGGCTGAGCCTCACTGGCTCGCCCAGATGATCCGCGCCATCCACAAAATCTCTTCCGCCTTCAGCACCCGGTCGTCATGCGCCGGATTGAGCGAATGCAGCTCGACGCTTTTCGCGGTCCGCCGCGCCAGCACCTTGGCCATCACTTCGCCATCGACCGTCTTCACCACCACGCGGTCGCCGCGCCGGATACCCGCCGCCGGCGAGACGATGATGATGTCGCCGTCGCGATAAACGGGGGCCATGCTGTCGCCGCTCACTTCCAGCGCATAGGCGTGTTCGTCGTCGAAATCGGGAAAGGCGACTTCCTCCCAGCTTCCACCGACCGGAAACCCGGCATCGTCGAAAAAGCCGCCGCCGCCGGCTTGCGCCAGCCCGATCAGCGGCACGTTCCGGGCCCGCGCGGCGGTGCGCGCATCGCCGCCGACCAGCGCCAGAAACTCGTCGAACCCCGCCCCCGTCGCGTCCAGAACGCGCGCCAGGCTCTCGGTGTTGGGCCAGCGCGGCCGTCCCTTGGCGGTGATCCGCTTCGACTTGTTGAACGTGGTCGGGTCGAGCCCGGCTGCCTTGGCAAGCCCCGAAGCGGTCAGCCCGTGTCGCGCCGCCAGCGCATCGATGGCGGCCCACAGCCGGCTATGGGAGAGCTTGCGCGCCATGGTTCCGAATGAATTCCTCGTTTCGTGGGTCGCTGGGAATCATGCCACATCGCCCGGGCGCCCGCATCCGGGATTTGCGGCTTTGATTCCTAGGCTCCGCCTTGTTCTGCCCCGGCCCTCTGGCTAGAGCATTTTCCGGTCAAGTGGATTCCCGGTTGACCGTAGAAAATGCGACAAAACGAAAGATTTGGAGTCGTTCATCGATTCCATGAAACGATGAACGACTCTAGAGTGCGCCCGCGCAGCCGGAGAGACCGCATTGCCTTCCATCCTCTACAAAATCGTCGGCGAGAATGAGTGGCTCGCCGCCACCGCAGAAGGCCGCTTCATCGGTTCGGCGGTCGATCTCGATGACGGTTTCATCCATTTCTCGACCGCCGGACAGGTCGCCGAAACGGCGGCCCGCCATTTCGCCGGCCGCAAGGGGCTGGTGCTGGTCGCGGTCGAGGCGGCCGCCCTCGGTGCGGCGCTGAAATGGGAGCCCTCGCGTGGCGGCGCGCTCTTTCCCCATCTCTACGACGTGCTGAGCCTCGATGCCGTGCGCCGCGTCGTGCCGCTGCCGGTCGGCGAGGACGGCGCGCATCTCTTCCCGGAGCTTGAGGCATGACGCGCATCGATCTCTTTCCGCTGGCGCGCCCCGTGATGAGCCTGCTTGATCCCGAAGCGGCGCACACATTGACATTGCGCGCGCTCCGCATGGGCCTCGGCCCCCGCGCCCGCGAAGCCGATCCCGTCTCGCTGGCGATCGACGTTCTCGGCTTTCATTTCGAAAACCCGCTCGGCATCGCCGCCGGCTTCGACAAGAACGGCGAAGTGCCGGATGCGATGCTGGCGATGGGCATGGGCTTTGCCGAAGTCGGCACGGTGACGCCGCACTCGCAATCGGGAAATCCGCGCCCGCGCATTTTCCGCCTCCCGGTCCATCGCGCGGTCGTCAACCGTCTCGGCTTCAACAACGAGGGCCATGCGGCGCTGAAAAAACGTCTCGAAGCGCGCCGCAAGCGGCCGGGCATCGTCGGCGTCAATATCGGCGCCAACAAGGACGCGGCCGACCGCATCGCCGACTACGAAGCCGGCATCCGCGCCTTCGAAGGGCTGGCGAGCTATTTCACGGTCAACATTTCCTCGCCCAACACGCCGGGCCTGCGCGCCCTGCAAAACCGCGCCGAACTCGAAACGCTGATCGCCCGCGTGCTCGCCGCGCGCAAGAGCCGGACGCCGGTGCTGCTGAAAATCGCACCCGATCTCGGACAGGACGAACTTGCCGACATCGCCGAAGTCGCGCTGGCGCAGGGTCTCGACGGCTTGATCGTGTCGAACACCACCATCGCCCGCGGCGATCTCGTTTCGGGCGTCCACGCGCAGGAGACGGGCGGCCTTTCCGGCGTGCCGCTTTTCGAGATGTCGACCGCCGTCCTTGCCGACATCTACCGGCTGACGAAAGGCCGCTTGCCGCTTGTCGGCGTCGGCGGCATTTCGAACGGCCACGACGCCTATATGAAAATTCGCGCCGGCGCATCGCTGTTGCAGCTCTATTCGGCGCTCACCTATGAAGGCCCGGGTCTCATCGCGCGCATCAAACGAGAACTCGCCGCCCATCTCGTCACCGACGGCTTCGCGCATCTGAAGGATGCCGTCGGCGCCGATGTCAAACTGTAGGAGAAACGAGGCATGCCGAAGTCCGTCATCTATCACAATCCGCGCTGCTCGAAATCGCGCCAGACGCTCGCCTTGCTCGAAGAAAACGGCCACGCGCCGAAAGTGATCGAATATCTGAAGGAGCCGCCTTCCGCCACCGAGCTTCAGGCGATCCTGAAGAAACTGAAAATGAAACCGCGCGATCTGATGCGCAAGGGCGAAGACGTCTACAAATCGCTCGGCCTCGACAATGAGAAACTCTCCGACGACAAGCTGCTCAAGGCGATGGTCGAAAACCCGATCCTGATCGAACGCCCCATCGTCGTCGCCGGTGCAAAGGCGAAAATCGGCCGCCCGCCGGAAAGCGTGCTTGATCTCTTCTAGATCGCGTGTCTCAACCTCGGATAATAAAATCCGAGCGAGGCGGCCCGCATCAGGTTGAAACCGGCAAGCGCCGCCCAGAGCCCGTGATTGCCGTAAGGCAGCAACAGCCACCACAGCGCCAGAAATATCAGGCTCGACGCCAGCGCCGCATTGCGCATTTCCGGTCCCCGCGTCGCGCCGATGAAAATGCCGTCGAGCTGGTAGCACCACACCGAAAGCACCGGCAGCATCGCCGCCCAGAAAAGATAGACCCGCGCCACCGCGCGCACTTCCGCATCGACGCTGAGAAAATCGATAACCGCACCACCTCCCGCGAAAATGCCGAGCGACAGCACACACGCGATCCCCGCCGCCCACAGCGTCGAAAGCCGCGCCGAGCGGTCGAAATCGTCGCGGCTTCGCGCGCCGACCGCACGGCCGACCAGCGCTTCGGCGGCCAGCGCAAACCCGTCGAGGAAAAAGGCGCTCACCGTCACGAATTGCAGCAGGATCGAATTGACCGCGAGCGTCACGGTTCCGGCCTCGGCGCTTTTCGCGGTGAACCAGGCAAAGGAAAGCATCAGCACAATGGTGCGCAGCATGATGTCGCGATTGACCGCGATGGTGCGCGCAAGCTGCGCCGCATCCAGCAGCCGCGCCCGCGTCCATTGGCCCGGATAGAAGCGCAGATAATGCGCCGCGATCAGAAGCCCGAGCGCCGCCGCGGCGACCTCGGCGATCAGCGTACCCGCCGCGATCCCGGCCACGCCCCAGCCGAGCCCCAGCGCCAGCAGAATGTTGAAGAAGATGTTGACCAGGTTGAGAAACACCTGCAGCACCAGCGCCACCTGCGCGCGCCCGAGCCCGATGAACCAGCCGACCAATGCGTAATTGGCAAGCGCCGCCGGCGCGCTCCAGACGCGGATGTCGAAATAGGTTCGCGCCAGCGGCTCCACATCCGGCCCGCCATCGAGTAGGAAGAAGGCGATCTCGCGGATCGGCCATTGCAGGGCGATCAGCGCAAGACCCACCGCAGCCGCAATCAGCATCGCGCGCCCGAGCGCAGCGCGAATTTCGGCGCCGTCCTTCGCGCCCAGCGCCTGCGCGGTGAGCCCGGTCGTTCCCATGCGCAGGAACCCGAAAGTCCAGAAGACCATCGTGAAGATCAGCGCGCCGATGGCGACCGCGCCGATATATTTCGGATCGCCCATCCGCCCCATCACGGCGGTATCGGCAATGCCGAGCAGCGGCGTCGAGAGGTTGGACAAAACGATCGGTGCGGCAATCGCCAGCACCGTTCGGTGCGTCACCCGCGATGCCGGTGTCACGGCGCTCATTTGTCGGCAGGTTCGTCCGCCGCCTTCAGCAGAAAGTGCCCGTGCGCGGCGGCGATGGGCCGCGTCCGGTCGTCCTGCCAGGCTTCGGCGCGCACCGTGGCGACGCGCCGTCCCTGCTTGGTGATCTCGGCGCGGCCATAAGTGTCGACGGGCCGACCCGAGCGCAGATAGTCGATGGTGAGACCGATGGGTTTCGGCAGTTCACCGCCCGAAAACTCGAAGGCGAGTTGCGCAATGGCGGTCGTCTCCAGAAACGCGCCGATCACACCGCCATGCAGCGCCGGCAGCACTGGATTGCCGATCAGCTTTTGCGAGAATTGCAGCACCGTTGTGATCTCGTTGCCGCGCTGGTCGATGCGGATGCCGAGAAACCGCGCATAGGGGATCGCCTGCATCAGCGCGTCGATGTCGGGCGCCTTTGTATCCTCGCTCATTGGCCGCCGTCCTTCTTCTGCGCCAGCATCGCCAGTGCTTCGGCGGCTGCTTCCGGCGTCATCGGCATCGGCATGGTGCGGTTGGCCGCCAGCATGAAGGTGCCGACGCAGGTGGCGATCGGATCGTTCTCGTCGATGTGATAGGCGGTGCCGCGCACAAAGGCGATGTTGGTCGTCACCTTGTAACAATGCGTATGCGCCACGAGGTCGAGCTTCGGCGTCGCCGGCTTCATGTAGTCGATACGCAAATCGAGCGTCGCGATCGACATGCGCTCCGGCAGCGCCAGTTGCACGGCGATGCCGCAGGCATTGTCGAGCAGCGAGGTGATGACGCCACCGTGAATGACGCCGGTTTCGGGATTGCCCACCAGCTTTTCGTCATAGGGCACCGCAAGCCAGGCTTCGTTCGGCGCCGCATTGACCACGTTCATGCCGAGCGCCTTCGCATGCGGCACATGCTCGATCAGCACGTCCTTCATCAGCGCGATGTGTTCCGGCGTGATCTTGAAACCCGAGGCCATGACGCTCCCAAAAAACTGCATGAAGTTGCGATTTTGCGTTCTAGTAGCGCCACGATCGCTTGCCAAGTCAATTGGCATTTGGATCATACGCCGGTTGCGTCGTGTGCCATGCGGGGCGACAATGCGCGTGGGGACGTCGGAGGCGATTATATGCGCCGGAAGTGGAACGCAAGCTGATGCTGCTTGTCGAAGGAGGCTTGACGCCTCTCACCGATCTCGATGCTTTGACGCCCCCCTTGCCCCAGCTGATCGCCTATTGGGAGCGCAAGCGGGCCGGCCGCGCGATGCCCGCGCCCGCCGACATCGACCCGACCGATATCCCCCGTCTGCTGCCCTACATGGCCATTGCCGACATCACCTACGAACCGCTCGACATGCGCTACCGCCTGATGGGCACGCGCCTCGTCGAAATGGGCGGCGTCGACCGCACCGGCACCTCCATCCGCGAAGGTCACAGCGGCGAACGTCTGGAGGAGCGTCTGGCGGCCCTGCAGCGCATGCTGGCGTCGCCTGGTCCCGTCGCGCTGGGCGGCCGGCTCGACTGGCTCGACCGCGGCTACCGGAAATTCCAATGCGTGCACCTGCCGCTCTCCGCTGACGGTGAAAAGGTCACGCGCCTCGTCGCCGCATACGCATTCCCGTGAGCCCGGCGGCGGTCCCCCTGCGGCCGATCCCCTAACTATCTGAAAATAAAACGATTCCAGGACCCGTTTCGGGTGCTGAAATTGACGATTGTCGTCATTTGAGTAGAGTGGGGCGGAGCAGACGATTCCGGGGCGGGGCAGCCCTGGATGCAGGAGGAAAGATGGCCGACGTCAAGGAAAGGCCGGTGGCGGAGGACAGCGCCTCAGCCGCCGCACGGCCGCGCGGCAAGCGTGAACAAACCAAACACAACAACCGCGAGGCGATCCTCGATGCGGCGCGCATCGTCTTCGCCGATCTTGGTTATGGCGCCACCTCCGTCCGCGACATCATCCGCAAGACCGGCCTCGCCTCTGGCACCTTCTACAACTACTTCAAGAGCAAGGAAGAAGTCTTCGAGGCGCTGATGGACGACGGCATGCGGCGCATCCGCCCGCGCCTGCGCGCCGAGCGCATCCGCTCGCGCACCTTCGAGGATTTCATCCGCAACGCCTACCGCGCCTATTTCGAATATCTTGCGACCGACAGCGATACCTTCCAGGTGATGCGCCGCAATCCCAACACGATGCGTGTGCGCATGGACTCGCCCGAAATTCTCGCCGGCTTCGAGGAGATCCGCGAATATCTCGAAGAGGACATCCGCAACGGCACGCTGCCGGACGTCGATTCCGAATATCTGATGGCCGCTCTCGTCGGCATCGCCATGGAAATCGGCGACCGCATGTTGCGCCGCCCGGAAATGGATGCCGAGGCCGCCGCCGCTTTCGGCACACAACTGGTCCTCAGCGGCTTCCGTGCCCTGCCGGCCAAAAAATCCTGAACCCGCGAAATCCAGGCACCGCGAAGGAAACCCGCCGATGAGCGTCCAGAAATTTATCGTCCGTACCCTGCTGAAACTCCCCGACGGCATCCTGATAAAAATGTCGGGCGGCAAGCCGCTGGCGATCGACGGTCGCATTCTCGACGCACGCACGCAGTTTCTGGCCGTGCAGGGCGCCAAGCAGCCTTCGATAACGACGCTTGCGCCCGCCGCCGCCCGCGCCGGCACGGCGGCGGGCCTGAGCCTGCTCGACGATGCGCCGCGCGAAAGCGTCGCCGTCCGCGAGCTCTCGGTGCCGGGCCCCGGCGGTCCGCTCGCGGCGCGCCTCTACACGCCGAAGGACGCTTCCGGTCCGCTGCCCGGCCTCGTCTTCTTTCACTTCGGCGGCTGCGTCATCGGCGATCTCGACACCTGCCACACCTTTTGCGCGATGATCGCCGACGTCGCGCAATGCGCGGTGCTCAACGTCGCCTATCGCCTGGCGCCCGAACACAAGTTTCCTGCCGCCGTCGACGACGCGCTGGCCGCCTATCGCTGGGCCGAAGCGCACGCCGCCGATCTCGGCATGATCGCCGGCCGCGTCGGCGTCGGCGGCGACAGCGCCGGCGGCTATCTCTCGGCAGTTGTCGCGCAGGAGGAAAAGCGCGCCGGCCGCGCCGGTCCCGCGCTGCAATTGCTGATCTATCCGGTCACCGATTGGGAATGGAAAGGCGGCTCGATGGACAGTTGCGCCAATGTCTATCCGCTGACAGCCGACATCATGTCCTGGTTCGCCGGTCTCTACCTCAACGACGCGGCCGAGGCGAAAGACGTCCGCGTTTCGCCGATGAAGGAGCCGGACCTCACCGGCCTCGCGCCCGCCATCGTCGTGACGGCGGGTTTCGATCCACTGCGCGATCAGGGCGCGGACTATGCCGAAAAGCTGAAAGCGGCCGGCGTCGCCGTCACCTATCGTTGCGAGGACAGTCTCGCCCACGCCTTCACCGCCATGACCGGCGTCGTCCCCGCGGCGAAAGCCGCCTGCGAGAAAATCGCCGCCGATGTCGGCCGGGTGCTGAACTGAATTGGAAGCCTTCCTCGTATCGCTCGGCGTCGTCGCCCTTGCCGAAATTGGCGACAAGACGCAGCTTCTGGCGCTGCTGCTGGCCGCCCGCTTCCGCGCGCCGGTGCCGGTCATTGCCGGAATTTTCGTCGCCACGATTCTCAACCATGCAGGCGCCGCCTTTGTCGGCGTCCTGCTCGCCGACTGGCTGACCGGCGAAATTCTCGCCTGGATACTCGCGGTTTCGTTTCTGGCCATGGGTGTATGGGCGCTGATCCCCGATGCGCCGCCCGGCGAAGAGGAGGTGAAGCCGCGCTTCGGCCCCTTCGCCGCCACCACCATCGCCTTCTTCCTGGTCGAAATGGGCGACAAGACGCAGATCGCCACCGCCGCACTCGCCGCGCATTACCAGTCGCTGGTCCTCGTCGCCTTCGGCACCACGCTCGGCATGATGGCGGCCAATGTGCCGGTGGTGCTGCTTGGAGACGTCGCGGCGAAGCGCGTGCCCTTGCGCATCGTCCGCGCTGTAACCGCCGCCATCTTCATCGTCCTCGGCCTTGTGGCGGCGGCCGGCGCGCTCAATGCTGGTTGAGCGGCCGCCGGCCTTCTAGACTGCCGCGCAACGCCATTGCAATGAACGGAGAAAGCCGATGCGAACCATGCGTGTGCATGAATTGTCCGAAGACATTGCCGTCCTGCGCATGGACGAGGTCGAGTTGCCGCCGCCGGGCGCGGGCGAGCTGCGCCTGCGGCTCCGCGCCTGTTCGGTCAACTTCCCGGACATCCTGATGGTGCAGGGCAAATACCAGTTCAAGCCCGAGCTGCCCTTCGCGCCCGGCATGGAAGGGGCGGGCGTGGTCGAAAGCATCGGCGCGGGCGTGACGAAGTTCAAACCGGGCGACCGTGTTGTCGCGGGCCTGCGCACCGGCGGCTTTGCCGAGGAAGCCAATGTCGCCGAGGCCGCCTGCCGCGCCATTCCCGGCACCATGGATTTCGCCGAGGCCGCCGCTTGCCCCGCCGCCTACCTCACGGCATATGTTGCGCTTGTCTGTCGTGGCCATCTGCAAAAGGGCGAAACGCTGCTGGTGCATGGGTCAAGCGGCGGCGTCGGCCTGGCTGCCGTCGAAATGGGCAAGCTGCTCGGCGCCACCGTCATCGCGACTTCGGCGTCCGACGAAAAACTGAAAGTCGTGAAATCGCGCGGCGCCGATCATGTTTTGAATGTGACGAAGGGTTTCCGCGAAGAGGTCAAAGCGCTTACCGGCGGCCGGGGCGCCGATGTGATCTACGATCCGGTCGGCGGCGATGTGTTTGACGAGAGCGTGCGCTGCATCGCCTGGAACGGCCGCCTGCTGATCATCGGCTTCACCAGCGGCCGCATCCCGACCGTGTCGGTCAACATGCCGCTGATAAAAGGCTTCTCGGTCGTCGGCGTCCGCGCCGGCGAATATGGCCGCCGCGACCCGGCGGCCGGCCGCGCCAACATCGAAGCGGTGGACCGCCTCGCCGCCGAAGGAAAAATCAAACCCCATATCTGCGCCCGCTTCCCGCTCGAGCGCGCCGTCGACGCCATGCGCATGCTGCAAGAGCGCAAAGTTGTCGGCAAGGTCGTCATCGAGATGTGATCCACCCACAGGTGTCATCCGGGCGAAAGCCGGGGTGACACTTTGAGTTACAAGCGCGCCCGTCAAACGCTCCGCTGCGCCTTGTCCTTGTCGTTGGCGCCCCGGATCATCTCGCGCATCTTGCCCCATTCGTCATCGGTGAGCTTCGACAGCCGCGAGAAATTGCCGCCGCCGGCCGAATAGCCCGCCCCGTCGATGGCGATGGTCTGCCCGGTCAGGTATTCGCAGCCGTCGCCCATCAGAAACGTCGCGAGGTTTTTCAATTCGTCCATCTCGCCGACGCGCCCCATCGGAATGCCGTCGCGCGAGCCTTCGCCGTCGGTCGACTGGCCGGGCGACAGCCGCGCCCAGGCGCCTTCGGTCGGGAAGGGCCCCGGCGCAATCGCATTGAGGCGGATGCCGTAAGGCCCCCATTCGGCGGCCAGCGACTTGGTCATGATGTTGATGCCGGCCTTCGACATCGCGCTCGGCACGGTGAAGGGTCCACCGTTCCATATCCATGTCGTCAGGATCGAGATCACGCTGCCTTTCACCTTGTCGGCGATCCAGCGCGTGCCCACCGCATGCGTCACGTAGAAGCTGCCGTGAAAAACGATATTGGCGATCGCGTCGAAGCCGCGCGGCGAAAGGTCTTTCGTCGGTGAAATGAAATTGCCGGCGGCGTTGTTGACGAGCCCGGTCAGCGGTCCGCCATCGGCCCAGATTTCCGCGACCATGTCGTCCACGGCCTGCGCGACGCGAATATCGACGCTATGCGTCTTGACGGAGCCACCGTGGCGATCCATCAGATCTTTCGCCGTCTCATCGAGAACGTTTTTGCGCCGCCCGCAGATGTAAACTTCCGCCCCGAGCCGAAGATAGTCCTCGGCCATTTCTCGGCCGAGCCCGGTGCCGCCGCCGGTCACCAGAATGCGCTTGCCCTTCAACAGTCCGTCGCGAAACATCGTCGCCATGTCGTCCTCCCGCATGTTTGTTTGGGAGGAGATTAGCTTTTCGGGTGCGCCCCGTCTCGCCTTTCGGCATGACGCAAGGGAAGCGGCCTTCCCTTCAATCCCGCTTCCCGCGCTCCGTCATCATCGTCCACAGCCGGACGACAATGAAGATCGGCACCACGACGATCGCGCCCAGCATCAGATACTGGAACGACCAGTCGATCGCCTCGAAGCCCATCGACCAGATATTGGCCGCCGTTGCCAGGAAGTCGCGCCACAGATCGATGGGTTTGATGCCGAGAATGGCGAGCACGATGCCGACCGCGACCGACGCCACCGCCAGCTTGAAAATTGTCGCGAGCACGGGCCCGCCGAATATCCGGTCCATTTTGAAATCCGTTCCTGTGACGCCGCTCTCAGTCCTTGCCAGCATAGACCGTCCGGGCCGGGAAGGGGATGGTAATTCCCTCGCGGTCGAAACGCTCTTTCACCCGC
Organism: Alphaproteobacteria bacterium HGW-Alphaproteobacteria-11; assembly: GCA_002841195.1. Classification (GTDB taxonomy): domain Bacteria; phylum Pseudomonadota; class Alphaproteobacteria; order Parvibaculales; family Parvibaculaceae; genus Parvibaculum. Next base: position 12,445 of record PHEO01000009.1, on the reverse strand, counting down.
CGCGTCAGCTCGAATTTCAGCGGCCAGTAGTCCGCCGTCGCGCTCCACACCCGGACCGTGATGTCGACCGAACTGTCGCCCAGATTGCCGACGCCCATGAAAAGCTCCGGTTCCTTGAGGCAGCGCGGATCGGCCTCGAACTCGGCGCGGATCGCCTCCATCGCCTTGGCTATGTCGTCGCCATAGGAAATGCCAAAGGAAAAATCGACACGTCGCGTTGGATGGAACGTATAGTTCTTCAGCGCCTGTCCCCAGACTTGGCTGTTGGGCACGAAAATCTGCACATTGTCGGGCGTCGTCAATTCCGTCGTGAACAGCGACAGCAGCTTCACCGTCCCGGCGATCCCGCCCACCTCGACATAGTGCCCGGCGCGGAACGGCCGGAAGATCAGCAACATCACACCGGCGGCCACATTCGACAGCGTGCCCTGCAAGGCAAGGCCGACCGCAAGACCGGCGGCGCCCAGCAGCGCGATCAGGCTTGCCGTCTGCACGCCGAATTTCGCCAACACGGCCAGCAGCGTGAAGATCAGCACCAGATAGCGCACCATCGTGCCGAAGAAATTCTGCAGCATCTCGTCGATGCCCGGAATGCGCGCAATGCCGGCAATCGTCCACACCCGCGCCTTGCCGGCGAACCAGAAGCCGGCAATCAGGATCAGGATGGCCGACAGCATCGACAACCCGTGCTCGACAAAGATAGGCAGCAGCGCATCGAGATGTTCGCGGATTTCCGGCGGCAATTGATCGAGCATGGGGGCGGGGCACTCCTGGGGCCGGTGGGCGGGGCGTCAGTGTCCCACGTCGCGCCCCGAATTTGAACCCGCTTCCACCCTCCCGCAGGCAGGGGCGGGCTGCTACGCTCGCCCCATGACCGCACCGCTTCCCGCGCAAGCGCCCGCTGTGCTGCCGCCCGCTTTCGCCCGCTGGTTCGCGACCCGCGGCTGGCGCCCGCGCGCGCATCAATTGGCGCTGCTCGATCTCGCTCGCGCCGGCCAATCTGCACTGCTGATCGCCCCCACCGGCGCCGGCAAGACGCTGGCGGGCTTTCTCCCCTCGCTGGTCGATCTCGCTGAAAATCCGCCAGCCGCGCCCGCGCTGCACACGCTCTACATCTCGCCGCTGAAGGCGCTCGCCGTCGACGTCAAGCGCAACCTCGAAATCCCGATTGCCGAAATGGGTCTCGACATCGCCATCGAAACCCGCACCGGCGACACGCCGCAGAACCGCCGCCTGCGCCAGCGCCACACGCCGCCCTCGATCCTGATGACGACGCCGGAGCAACTGGCGCTGCTGCTTTCCTACAGCGATGCGCCGAAATTCTTCGCCGCGCTCTCCTGCATCGTCCTCGACGAGCTGCACGCGCTGGCCAATTCGAAGCGCGGCGATCTCTTGTCGCTCGGCCTTGCGCGTCTCGCGCGTCTTGCCCCCGCCGCGCGCCGCGTCGGCCTGTCCGCCACCGTCGCCGAGCCCGATGCGCTCAGGCGTTATCTGATGCCGCAACCGCCGGAAGGCGAAAGCCTCGCCGAAATCGTCGTCGCGCCGCCCGGCGCCGCACCGGAAATCGGCATCGTCGCCATGGGCCTTCCGGACGAAGAGGGCGGCGAGGCGCGCATCCCCTGGTCGGGTCATTCGGCGCGCCACGCGCTCCCCGCCGTCTACGAGGCAATCCGGCAAAACCGCATCGTGCTGGTCTTCGTCAACACGCGCAGCCAGGCCGAATTCGTCTTTCAGGAATTGTGGCGCCTCAACGACGACGCGCTCCCCATTGCACTCCATCACGGCTCGCTCGCCGCCGAAGCCCGCCGCAAGGTCGAGGCCGCCATGTCGGCAGGCACGCTTCGCGCCGTCGTCTGCACCTCGACCCTCGATCTCGGCATCGACTGGGGCGAGGTCGATCTCGTGGTCAACATGGGCGCCCCGAAAGGCGCGAGCCGGTTGCTGCAGCGCATCGGACGCGCCAATCACCGTCTCGACGAGCCCTCGCGCGCGCTGCTGGTGCCGGCCAACCGTTTCGAGGTGCTCGAATGCGAGGCCGCCCGCGCCGCCGCCTTTGAAGGCGCGCAGGATGGCATGGTCGCGCGCCAGGGCGCGCTCGACGTGCTGGCGCAGCACATTCTCGGCTGTGGCTGTTCGCAACCCTTTGACCCCGGCGATCTCTACGCTGAGGTTCGCTCCGCCGCGCCTTACCGCGCATTGACGCGCGACGATTTCGACAGGGTGGTCGATTTCGTCGCCACCGGCGGCTACGCGCTGAAGAGTTACGACCGCTTCGCGCGCCTCCGCCCCAACGCGAAGCTCGAAGGCGACATGCGCCTGCGCGCGTCCTCGCCCGCCGTCGTCCAGCAATACCGCATGAATGTCGGCACCATCGTCGAGGCGCCAATGCTGAAGGTGCGGATGATAAGGCGCGGCGGCCGCCGTCCCGTCGGCGGCATGGGCGGGCGTTACCTCGGCGAGATCGAGGAATATTTCATCGACCAGCTCTCGCCCGGCGACACTTTCCTCTTTGCCGGCCACATCCTGCGCTTCGAAGGTCTCGCCGAAACGGAGGCGCTCGTCACGAAATCGCAATCCGGCGAACCGATGATCCCGTCATACTACGGCGGCAAGTTTCCGCTCTCGACCTATCTCGCCGCCCGCGTCCGCCGCATGCTGGCGCACAAACCGGAATGGCGGCATCTGCCGCCGCAGGTGCGCGAATGGCTCGAAATGCAGAGCTGGCGTTCGGTGCTCCCGGGCGAAAACGACCTGCTGGTTGAATGTTTTCCGCGCGGCGACAAGTACTATCTCGTCTGCTACCCCTTCGAGGGCCGCCTCGCGCATCAGACGCTCGGCATGTTGCTGACCCGCCGCCTCGACCGCGCCGGCGCACGGCCGATGGGTTTCGTCGCCTCGGAATATGCGCTTGCCATCTGGTGCCTGCGCGATCCGGGCCTGATGCATGAGCGTCACGAACTGCCGCTCGGCGAACTTTTCGCGCAAGACATGCTGGGCGACGATCTCGACGCATGGCTCGCCGAATCGAGCTTGCTGAAGCGCACCTTCCGCGATTGCGCCATCATCGCCGGTCTGATCGAGCGCCGCTATCCCGGCCACGAGAAGTCCGGCCGTCAGGTCACGTTCTCGTCGGACCTGATCTACAATGTGCTGCGCGAGCACGAGCCGGACCACATCCTCTTGCGCGCCACCTTCAACGACGCGGCCACCGGCCTCCTCGACATCGCCCGCGTCGCCGCCATGCTGAAACGCATCCGGGGCCGCATCGTCCTGAAACGCCTCGACCGCGTCTCCCCGCTCGCTGTCCCGGTCCTCCTTGATATCGGCAAGGTCCAGGTCGACGGCGAGGCCAGCGAGGCGCTACTCTCCGAAGCGGCCGACAAACTGATAGAAGAAGCGACAAGACTGGTGTGAGCGGGGGGCGATGTTTGATTTTCCGGGTATGACCGAAGAAGACAAGGCGCGAGACCGCTTCCTTGGCCGGTTTGGCACCACGATGCTTGTTGTCTTTGCACTCTGGAATATTGGGCTTGGTATTGGCGATCTCAGATGGATTGATCTGCGTGCGCTCGAGCTGGCGAGCGGAATTTTTGACAGACCCTGGGCGGCGATTGAAGGAAAGTACGGGACAGATTTGGCTGAATTCGCCTATCTGGCAAAGATCCGTATTGTCACATTTGTCGTTCTCGAACTTTGCTTTGTTATGATGTTCCTTCTGTTGTCGGGGTTCTGGCAAAGCGCCCTGACGCCGGCGCCGACATTTAAGGATGAAACGCAGTCGCTGATAGACGGTGGTGACCTGCGGTCTGTGCGCGGACACACGCACTGGGAGTGGTTCTTGCTCACACACCCGGCGAACATACTCGCTACTGGAGGTCGGAATCTTCCGAAAGTCGGCGTACGGAGCGCTTACATTGTGATCATCATTGTATTTGTCCTGATGTCTTCTCTCTTGCTTGCGACCCCTATTTGGACTCCGGACTTTACGTCCCGAGGCCGGCACACGCCGGAAATGGATATATTGCTCCTGGTGCTCGCGGCGGTAGTGCTTGTATGGCTCGCGCCGGTATTTCTAGTCACGGCGCTGCGATTTTTGTTGGCAGGAAATGATCGCGAAATGCACTCGCCGCACTGAAACGGAAACCGGATGCAAACCCTGAGAGAAAAACACTTCCACCTCGAAACGCAGCCCACGCTCGCCGTCTGCGGTGTTGCTTTCGATCTGACGCCCGAAGGCGCGGCCTTCCTCGCCGCCGAGCGGCTGCTGGTCGTCGCCGACCTCCATCTCGAAAAGGGTTCGGCCTATGCCGCGCGCGGCATCGCGCTGCCGCCCTACGACACCCGTGCGACGCTCGCCCGCCTCGAAGACCTGATTGCCCGTTTCCGCCCGCGCGCTGTCGTCGCGCTCGGAGACAGCTTCCACGACGCGCGCGCCGACAGCCGCATGGCGCCGGAAGACGCCGCGCATCTCGCAAGGCTCACGCGCACCCGCGACTGGATCTGGATCGCCGGCAATCACGATCCGGCGCCGCCGCCGCAATTCGGCGGCGAGATCATGGAAGAGTTTCATCTCGGCCCGCTGACCTTCCGCCACGAGCCGCGCGCGGCGCCCGCGACGGGCGAGGTCGCCGGCCATCTCCACCCTTGCGCCGCCGTCCGTGTGCGCGGCCGCCGTCTCCGACGCCGCTGCTATGCGTCGGACGGCACGCGGATGGTGCTGCCCGCCTTCGGCGCCTATGCCGGCGGCCTCAACGTCCTCGACTGCGCCTTCGATGACCTGCTCCCCGGCCTCGATTTTCACGCCTGGATGATGGGCGGCCGCACCGTCGTCCCGGTCGCCGCCCGCCGCCTCGAAGTCGACTGATCCGTAAACGAACTAAATAACGCGCACTTATCCCCGCTTTCGGGGATAAATCCGGGGATTAAAAATTTTGTCCCCGCGATATCCCCGCCCCGAAAATCGATTGTGACAGTTTTTTGACAGTTCGATGACAGTAGGCGCTTTCAGGCTGTCAACCGAACGTCGCCAGCACCGGAAATGTCTCCAGCAGGAAGATCGCGATCCGCTCGAACGAACCGAGGATCATCAGCGTCCCGGTCGCCGCCAGCAGCAGACCCGCCGCCATTTCGACCTTGCGCATGTGACGGCGGAAGCTCGATGCGAACGACAAAAATCCGCGCACGGCAAATGCCGCCGCGATAAATGGAATGCCGAGCCCCAGCGAATAGACGGTGAGCAGCGCCGCGCCCGCTTGCAAACTTTCCTGCGCCGCCGCGATCGTCAGGATCGTCGCGAGGATCGGACCGATGCAGGGCGTCCACCCGAAGGCGAAGGCGAGCCCGAGAACATAGGGGCTGAAAAACTGCATCGCCGGGCTGCGCGCGACATTCCCGTTTCCCGCAATATGAAATCGCATGTCGCGATCAAGCAGCGCGATACGAAAAAGCCCCATGTAGTGCAGGCCGAAAATCACAATCACCGCGCCGGCAATTTGCGACAGCACGATCTTGTTCGACATGATGAACGGATTGATCGCCGAGGCGCTGGCGCCAAGCGCGACGAAGATCGTCGTGAAGCCGAGGACGAAGCCGGCCGCGCCCAGCGCAACGCGTTGCGTTAGTCCGTCCGACGCCAGCTGCTTTCCCTGCGCGTCTTCGCGCGTCAGCTCTTCGAGCGACGTGCCGGCGATGAAGCAGAGATAGGCCGGCACCAGCGGCAACACGCAAGGCGACAGAAAACTGATCAGCCCGCCGGCGGCGGCCGCGAAATATCCGATTTCCATTACGGTCGCCTCATCACAGCCGAAGCCAGCCAGCCCGCAAACGCCGCACCGAGAACGGCGAGCAACCCGTAGAGCAACGGATCGCTATGCGCCATGCGATAGATAAGCCGCTCAATGCCGCGTTTATCAATATATAGCGGCGACGAGATCGTGTCGATCACATCGCCATCCTGAAACAAATAGACCTTGGCGGTGTAGAGACCGACCGGCACGTTGGCGGGAATGTCGATCCGTGCACGAAAAAGCGTCTGCCCGAGAAATGTCACGCCGCCCGGCACGCTGACATAAAGCCGGTCGCGCTGCCTGTTGCGGATCAGGGCCTTCCAGAAAGCGGTTTCCTGCTCCGGCAGCAGCATCTGTTCCGTACCGTCGATAGCGCGCGCTTCCGCAACGCCGGGATCGATGCTTTCGATGCCGATGCGCAACGCATTCAGAATGTCAGACGTGGTCGTGACCTCGAGCGGCCGCGTGCTGGCGACGGCGTAATAGCCCGGAACGTCGGGATAGGTAACGGAATCGTGATTGATCCAGATGCCGGCAACACGCTCCTTGCGTCTTACCATCGCCGGTGCGTTCGGCCCCTGCACCACGACGACGATGTCGCGGTTGATCGCGCGGGCACCCGGCGTACGCGCTTCGACCGCACCGAAAAGCAGGACCTGTGTGCCCGTGAAGTTGGATCGAATGGCTATCTGGTGCTCGGAAAGATCTGTTACCAACTGGTCCGCGCGCGCGAGCCCTGCCGTCAGAACGACGAAGGCGAGCGCAAGCGCAACGCGATATGCGGGAAGTGCGATCATCTGTGCGGCACCACGTCGACAACGGAATAGAGATCGGTCGGCGTCGTCACCAGTTCGTAGCCGAGCCGGAGGCTGATCAGCAACAGGATCGCGGCGAGCAGCGCGCGCAATTGTTCGGCCGGAAGTCTTTCCGCCGCCCGCACGCCATATTGCGCGCCGACGACGCCGCCGATCACCAGCAGGAATCCAAGCACGATATCGACGGCGAAATTTGTGTAGGCATGCATGACGCCTGTAAGCGCCGTTACGAACACAATCTGGAAAAACGACGTGCCGATCACGACGTTGGTCGGCATCCGCAGGAGATAGATCATCGCCGGGATCATGATGAAACCGCCGCCGACGCCCATGATCGCCGACAAGGTGCCGACGAAATAGCCGACAAGGATCGGCGGAATGACGCTGATGTAAAGTTTCGAGCGGCGGAACCGCATCTTGAAGGGCAGGCCGTGGATCCAGTTGTGGTGGCCGCCGCGCCGCGCCGGCACGGTGCCGCCCCGCGCGGCGCGTATCGCACGCACGCTCTCGACCATCATCATCGCGCCGATAACGCTCAGAAAAACCACATAGACGAGCGAGATGACAAGGTCGATCTGGCCCATGCGGCTCAGCGCCTTGAAGAGGAAGATGCCGCTGATCGACCCGGCGACGCCGCCCGCCAGCAGCACCGCCCCCATTTTGAAGTCGATGGATTTTCGCGTGAAATGCGCGAGCGCCCCTGTCACCGACGAAGCGACGACCTGTGTCGTCTGTGTGCCGACGGCAACCGCGGGCGGGATGCCGAGAAAGATCAGCAGCGGCGTCATCAGGAAGCCGCCGCCGACGCCGAACATGCCCGAAAGGAAACCGATCGCGACGCCCATGGCCAGAATGGTCAACACGCTGACCGGCATCTCGGCGATCGGAAGGTAAATCTGCATGACGCGCGGCTCCGGCGGCCGAAAGCCGTCCCGGAGCGAAAAGGGACGGAAAAACGGATGCGGATTTGGGTAACACGTCCGCGCGGGAATTCCTAGGTATCCCGCGCCGGAAACGGATCAGCCGAAGCGCGCCTCAAGCGTCGCCAGCGTCTCGGTCGTCACCGTGCCCGTCGCCTCCAGCCCCTCGGTCATCTGGTAGCTGAGAATGGCGTCGCGCGTGCGCGGGCCCATCAGCCCGTCGGGCGAACCGGCATCGTAGCCAAGCCGGTTGAGCAGCGCCTGTGTGCGGGCGATGGCGTCGCGTGTCGGCGCTGCGTCGCCGCCGATATTGCCCACGGCCGACACGTCCCAGCTTTTCAGCGTGCTGATGTCGCCATTGGCAAGCGGTTCCGGCGTCCGCGCCCGCCAAGTTTCGGCCGCCACCTTCGCCTTGGCGAGGTCGGCGGCGTCCATCGTCGCGGCCAGCGCGTCGCGCTTGGCGGCGGCGCCCTTGTCGCCGCCCTTGGCGGCGATCGCGAGCCATTTATACGCCTCGATGGGGTTCTTCTCGATGCCGAGCCCGCGCTCATTGAGCACGGCGAGATTGTACTGGCTGTCGCCGAGGCCGTAATTCGCGGCGGCGTCGAACCATTTGGCGGCAGTTGTGAAGTCCTGCGCGGTGCCGCGGCCTTCAGCGTGAATGACGGCGAGATTGTGCATCGCCTTCACATTGCCGCTTTCCGCCGCCGTCTCGTAGAGCGTCCGCGCTCGCGCATCGTCCTGCGGAACGCCGCGCCCCTTCTCGTATTGCGTGGCGAGGCGGTATTGCGCGATGGCGAGGTCCTGATTGGCGGCGCGCTCGAACCATTCGGCGGCGCGCGCCATGTCCTGCGATACACCCTCGCCATTGGCAAAGCGTTGTCCGAGTTCGTATTGCGCCGCCGCGTCGCCGCGCGTCGCCGCCTCCATCAGCGTCAGCCGCGTCGGTTCGACGGGCGCGGTTTCGACGGGCTTTGCCGGTGCCGCCGTTGCGGGCGCCACCGATGTCAGCGTTGCCTGGCCGGCCGGCTGCGCGGTCGCGGGATTCGGCGTTGCGGGTTTCGGTGAGGGCACCAGCGCTTCATCCGGCGCTTTCGCTGCCGGTGGCGTGGTGGACGCCGGCGGCGTGGCATCGCTTGCCGCCGCGCCGGCGTCCTCCGGACTGGCCTCCGGATTTTCGTTCTGGCTGGCGCCGCCCGGTGCAAGCACCGAAGGTTGCGGCGCGCTTTGTTCGACGATCGGGCGCTCCGGCTGCGCGATGCGCGGCGCCGGCCCCTCATTCAGCATCACATAAGCGCCGGCCATCAGCGCCAGCAGCACAAAGCTCGCCGCAAGACCGGTGATCAGCTTGCGCCGGCCCGCGCCGTGATCCTCGGCTGAAAAACGCGCCGGCGATTCCGGATAGCCGGGTGCCGGCGGCGTGGCGTAATAAGGTTCCTGCCGCGGCGCCTGCCCGCCTTGCGCGGCGGCCTGCGCGGCGCGGCGCGCGGCGGCGAGAAAATCGTTGGCGGCGCGCTGTCCGGCGTTCTCCATCGGCGGCGGCGCGGGATCGGGCGGAATGACGCCGTCATCGACGGGCGCGCGCATCTGTGCGTCGTCATAACTCTCGTCGTCGGCGGGATAGGGGGGCGGCGCGTCATTCTCATAAGGCGCGTCGGCGGGTGGTGGCGCCGAAACGGCCGGCGCGGCCGTGCGGCCCCAATCCGTCGCGTTGAGTGCCGGTCCGAGATTGCCGCCCATCGCCGGGTTGAGCATCGGCGGAGCATCGAACTGCGGCGCGTCGAACTGCGGCAACGGAAAGCCGGGCCCGGAAGGTGCAAAACCGGCGGCAACACCCGCATTGAGCTGCGGCGAGAGCGTCGCCTGCTTCACAGCCTTGGTTTCGCGCTCGAGATAACCGAGACGGTTCGTCATCTTCTCGATCATCGACTGCAACGACGTCAGCGCCTCGCGGTCGCGGTTGTCGGTCGCGCTCAGATTTTCGCTGATGCCGGCAATCGCCTGCTCGACGGTCTGTGCCGCCTGCATCGTCAGTTGTTCGTTGTGATCGAGGCGTTGCGCCATCTGCTCGAGACGTTGCGCCAGCGCCTGCGGAATTTCGTGGCGCTGCACATTGTCGAGGTCTTCGAGCTTCCGCGCGATGCTGCTGACGCTCGTCTCGAAGGTCTTGACCGTTTCCTCGGTGCGATTTTCGGTCTGCTCCAGCCGCCGCGCCATTTGTTCGAGGCTCGTCTGAAGCCGGTCGATGGTGGCGCGCTGGTTTTCGGCCTGCGATTTTTCCTCGATGGCTTTCAGCGCGGCTTCCACGGCCTGCGGGCCGATGCCGGTGACGCCGTGCTCCATCTTTTCCATGCGCGTCGCAAGCTGCATCAGCGCGTCTTCAAGTGCGCGTGCTCGCTTCTTCGCTTCCTCGCGCTCGGTTTCTTCTTCCGCCGTTTCGACGCGGTCCGAAAGCGATGCCAGCGACTGGCGGATTTCGCTCAGCGTTTCGTCGGTGCGCCGCTCGGTCGCGTCGAGATGATCGACGACCGCATTGACGGCTTTTTCGAGCGTCTGGATCGTGCGCGCATCTTCGGGGCGCAAACCGCCGCCGCGCGCGCGTTCGGCGCGTTCCATGCGTTCGTGAAGCTGCTGCAATTTCCGGTCGAGCGGATCCAGCGATCGCGCATCGGAAACCCGGGCCTCGGCATATCTGTCGTCCATGTCGTACTCCGACTGGTCGATGCGCTGGGCGAGTTGTCCCACCGTCGCTTCGAGCCTGCGCGTCATTTCCGCGGTGCGGCGTTCGCTGTTCTCGACCCGCTGCACCACCTCGCGCACCGCCTCCGCCACGGGAGCGAGATCGACCCCGGGCGCAGGTTTCGGTTCGGCCGGCGCCGGTTGCGGCGCGGCCTCGGGCGGCGGCGCATAGGCGTTTCGATAGGCAGCGGAACCGGCGCCGTCGGCACCCACTTCGTCCGTACCCGTATCCATGATGACCTGGTTCAGCCACGCGCCGAGCGTCACGCCCGCCCGGCGGGCAGCCTGCTTGGCCGCCTCGCGCGCCTCGGGCTCAATGCCCTTGACGCTCCATGGAACCCCCGGTCTCATTCGAATCACTATGCCCGTTAACCCTTGGGGCAGTATAAACCGCGCTATCTGGTATTACGAACGCGCGCTGCCCCAAAACCTTGTAGCGGTTGCACCATCGCCGGACGGCGCGTGAACGCAGGCCGGCAATCTCCCTCATAAAGCGCCAACCTAGGTAAAGACGGGGTTAACGGGGGCGATTTCCGGGGCGTCAGCCTCAGCCTACGGAATGATCGTTGCGGAGCCCGAGCATCGCCACGTCGCTCCATTTCGACCAGGCGCGGGCATGGCCAAGCGCCCGGCCGTAAGAGGCCGCGACCCGGCCCGCAAGGTCGCTGCTTGCGGCAAGTTCGGCGAGCACGGCGCGCGCCGCCTCGGCCATCGCTTCCGCGACCGGCTTCGGCCAGGTCCTGAGCGCCGTGCCGTCGGCCGCCGCCAGCCCGGCAAAGGCTTCGGCATTGTGGAAGGTGAAGTCGGCCAGCGTTTCGGCGGCACTGGCCATCGCCGCACCGCGCACGATCTCCTGGAGGTCCGGCGCGAGGCCCTCGAACCTCGCCTTGTTGACTGTCATCTCCAGCGCCGGCCCCGCTTCGTGGAAGGCGGGCAGGTAGTAGTAACGCGCGGCCTTGTTGAGCCCGAAGGCGATGTCGTTCCATGGACCGACCCATTCGGCGGCATCGATCGTGTTGTTCTTCATTGCGGTGAAAATTTCGCCGGGCGGCGTCAGCACGACGCTGGCGCCGAGCCTGCGCATCACCTCGCCGCCGAGCCCGGCGATGCGGAACTTCAGTCCCTTGAGATCGTCGAGCGAATTGACTTCCCTGCGGAACCACCCGCCCGCCTGCACGCCGCTCGACCCGGCATAAAAAGGCACCACGCCGAAGGGCGCATAGGCTTCTTCCCAAAGGGCCTGTCCGCCGCCGAATTGCAGCCAGCCGGCCATTTCCGGCGCCATCATGCCGAAGGGCACGCCGGTGAAATAATGGAAGACCGGGTTCTTGCCCTGCCAGTAATAGGGCGTGCCGTGGCCCATTTCGCAGGTGCCTTGCGACACGGCATCAAAGACCTCGAAGGGCGGCACAAGCTCGCCCGCGCCGAAAAGCTTCACCGTCAGCCGCCCGCCCGACATCGCGCCGATCCGGTCGGCGAGGCGCTGCGCGTTGACGCCGACGCCCGGCGCGCCCTTCGGCCAGGCCGTCGCCATCTTCCATTCGATGGCGCCGTCGGCCCGTGCCAGTGCCGGCATGGCCAGCGCGCCGGCCGCTGCGCCGCCGATAAACTCTCTGCGTTTCATGGTGCTGTTTCCCCGAAATTCGATCGCGCGAGCATCTCACCTCGCCGGTCCGCCCCGCAATGGGCCGTCAGTTTCCGGCGAACACCTGCACGGCGATGATCCGCGTCCCCGCCCGCCCGACGCCGACGCCGCTGCGCGTCGCCTCTGCCGCCTGCATGTTCTGCCGGTGCTGCGGGCTCTGCGCCCATTTCTCGACCATGAGCTTTGCCAGTGCCGCATCGCTCATCGCGGCGTAGCTGGGACCGTCCACCACCTGGACGTTCTCCGAGATGCGGCCGCTGAAGTTCTTGTCGACCGCCAGCACCCGTTCGCGCGGACCCTGACCTTCAGGATTGTGATGGCCGAAATAGTCGCGCAGCGCCATGTCGGCGGCATGGACGGCGGCGGCGCGTTGCAGCGTCGCATCGGTCGCAAGTGGGCCCGCGCCGCGGGTCTTGCGCCAGTCGTTGACGGCCATCGCCACGGCGCGGCCAAGCGGTGTGTCGACCTCGGCCGCGGCGCTGGCGGCGGTTGGCAAGCTTGCGGTGCTGACATTGACCGGCGGCTGTTCCCGCGCCGGGC
>PHEO01000233.1 GCA_002841195.1 Alphaproteobacteria bacterium HGW-Alphaproteobacteria-11 | reverse complement strand
GAAGGGGATGCCGGCATCGACCAGCGCCAGCGCTTCCTCGCCGCCGCGGCCGAAGACGAAGGGATCGCCGCCCTTGAGACGCAGCACGCGCTTGCCCTGGCGGGCGAGCTCGATGAGCCTTGCCGAGATGTCGCGCTGCTTCGGGCTCGGCTTGCCGCCGCGCTTGCCGGAATATTCGAGCTTCGCGTGCGGCCCTGCGAATTGCAGGACGGTTTCATCGACCAGCGCGTCGTAGACGACGATGTCGGCCTGTTTCAGCGCGTTGAGCGCATGGAGCGTCAGCAGACCCGGATCGCCCGGACCGGCGCCGACCAGCCACACCCAGCCGGGCTCGAAGGCCGGCAGCGCCAAGGCGGCCGCCGCGTCGCCCGCGACGTCCGGCACCCGCTTCGGCTTCCGGTTCCCGGTCAGGGATATGACTTTTCGCTCGATCATTTCACGTATTTTATTTGGTGTTTATATTTCAAGGCAACCATAGCATGTAAATAAGAGCCTGTCGCGGCCATGCCAAGACGGGGATTACGGATTTCTCACGCAATCCGACCTACATTAGCACCATGAGACAGAACAACTGGACATGGGCGGCGCTGCTGCTGCTCGGGCTTGTGGCGCTGCTGCTCTTCCTCAACAGCCGCTTTCCGGGCGCGCTGCAGGGCGAGGACGCGCAGATGCGGCTCGTGCACAGCCTGTTGCTGCTGGCGCTGGTGGGCGGCAGCGTGGTGTTGGGGTGGCGGGAGCGGGCCGGCCTGGCGCTCAAGCAGGCGCTGATCTGGATCGCCATCGCGCTGGCGCTGGTCGTCGGCTACAGCTACAGCGACGTTTTCAGCGATATGGGTACGCGGACGCGCACCGCGCTTGTGCCCTCGGCGCCGGTGGCGAGCGAGCCGGGCACGGCCTATCTGTCGCGCAACATGTCCGGGCATTTTCATGCCGACGGGCTCGTCAACGGAACGCATGTGCGGTTCATGGTGGATACGGGCGCAAGCGACGTGGCGCTGAGCGCGGGCGACGCCCAACGTCTCGGGCTCGATCTCGACAGCCTGCGCTACACGACGCCCTACCAGACGGCGAACGGCACGATTTATGCCGCGCGCATCACGCTGGACGAGGTGAGCATCGGCGATGTCCGGCTTCGCAATGTGACCGCCTCGGTGTCGCGCGAGGGACTGGGACAGTCTCTGTTGGGCATGAGCTTTCTCGGACGGCTTTCATCTGTCGAGGTTCGGGGCGAACGGCTCGTGCTGCGTGAATAGCGGGGCTGCACGGGCGGCGAAAGCTCGCTATAACCTGCCGCAACGCCCTGCCCCACCCGCTGGAGAGACCATGACGCAGAAGCCTCGCGCCGACCTGAAGCCCAATACCGCCGATTTCGAGAACCTGGCGCTCGTTTCGCCCAACGGGTTTCGCGAATACGACGCGCGCTGGCTGTTCGAGAAGGAAATCAATCTCGTCGGCATTCAGGCGCTGGGGCTCGGGCTCGGAACGCTGATCCACGAAATGGGCGTCAGCCCGCGGATCGCCGTCGGTCACGATTTCCGTTCCTATTCGGTGTCGATCAAGCAGGCGCTGATTATCGGGCTGATGAATGCGGGCTGCGAGGTGCATGACATCGGGCTGGCACTTTCGCCTGTCGCCTATTTCGCGCAGTTCGATCTCGATGTGCCCTGCGTCGCGATGGTGACGGCCAGCCACAACGAGAACGGCTGGACCGGCGTCAAGATGGGCGCGCAACGGCCGCTGACCTTCGGGCCCGACGAAATGACGCGGCTCAAGGAAATCGTGCTGGGCGGCCTCGGGAAACCGCGCGATGGCGGGCGCTACATTCGCGTCCCCGACATGGCGGAACGCTATATCGCCGATCTGACCAACCGGCCGAAACTCAAGCGCCGGCTCAAAGTCGTCGCGGCCTGCGGCAACGGCACGGCGGGCGCCTTTGCGCCGCAGGTGCTTGCGGGGATCGGCGCCGAGGTGATCCCGCTCGATTGCGAGCTCGACTGGACCTTTCCGCGCTATAACCCGAACCCCGAAGACATGGAAATGCTCCATGCGCTGAGGGACAAGGTGCTGGAAACGGGCGCCGATGTCGGCCTCGGCTTCGACGGCGACGGCGACCGCTGCGGCGTCGTGGACGACACGGGCGAGGAGATTTTCGCCGACAAGGTGGGCGTGATGCTGGCGCGCGACCTGTCGGCGCAACATGCGAACGCGCAGTTCGTGGTCGACGTCAAATCGACCGGGCTTTTCCTCACCGACCCGGTGCTGATCGCCAATGGCGCCAAGACCGACTACTGGAAGACGGGCCACTCCTATATCAAGCGCCGCGCGCATGAGCTCGACGCGCTGGTGGGCTTCGAGAAGTCGGGACATTATTTCTTCAATCCGCCGATCGGCCGCGGCTATGACGACGGGCTCGTCTCCGCCATCGCGATTTGCGACATGCTGGACCGCAATCCCACGAAGAAGATGTCGGATTTGCGCGAGGCGCTGCCGAAGACATGGGGCTCGCCGACCATGTCGCCCTATTGCCCCGACGAAAAGAAATACGAAGTCGTGGAGCGGATGGTGAAGCTCTTTTCCGACATGGCCGAGAAAGGCGAAAAGCTTATCGGCCAGAAAATCCGCGACGCGGTGACCGTCAACGGCGTGCGCGTGACGGTGGAAGACGGCACATGGGGGCTGGTGCGCGCCTCGTCGAACAAGCCGGGGCTTGTGGTCGTGGTCGAAAGCCCGGCGTCGGAAGCCAATATGCGGGCGATGTTCGCCGAGATCGACAAGCATCTTTCGGCGCAGCCGGAAGTCGGCGAATACGACCAGAAAATTTGAGGCTCGGACTTTGCGGACCGACCCCGCGGGAATGCACAAGATGTCCGACGCGCAAAACGAAGCCCTGATCGACGCCGTCGATGCGCTGCTGCCGGCCTTGTTGCAGGCGCTGGAGGCGCTCTCGTTCATTGCGCGGCATCTGCATCCGCCGCTGATCGGGGAACTTGTCGAACAGATGGGGCCGGTCGAGGCGCGGCTTGCGGAAACGCGGGCGGGCTTCGACGCGGCAGTGTGGCCGGAGCATCTCGTTGCCTTCCGCGATCATGTGCGGGATGCGGCGGAGGCGGCACGTTCGGCTTTCGCGGCGTTGCGCGCGGCAAGCGAGGCGTCAGCGGAAGCGGGCGGACCTGTCTTTGGCGCCTACCGCGCCTTGCGCTATCTGCCGCGGGCGATGGAAAGCCTCTACCCCGTCAGCGCGATGCTGCCGCCGGTGAGCCGGTTTTTCCTCAACGAGACGAAGCGCGACGACGCGGCGCTGGTGGAGGCGCTGGCGGCCGGCGCGACGCGGGAGGGAACCGGCGTTCATCATTTCGGCAACGAGAAGGGTCAGCGCGGCGGCTTCTCGCTTTATGTGCCGGAGACATATGACGCGGCGCGGCCGCATCCGCTGATCGTCGCCTGTCATGGCGGCAGCGGGCACGGGCGGGGTTTCCTGTGGAGCTGGCTTCGCGATGCGCGCTCGGCGGGCGCGATCCTGCTGTCGCCGACATCGCTCGACAGCACATGGTCGCTGATGGAGCCGGAGCAGGACCGCGCCTCGCTGGCGCGGATGATGGCGCATGTGGAGACACGCTGGAACATCGACGCGAGCCGCATATTGCTCACCGGCATGAGCGACGGCGGCACCTTCACCTATCTCGCGGGGCTCGGCGGCGGGCCCTTCACAGTGGCAGGAACTATTGCTTCTGTCCTGCCCGGGAAAGAGGCCCGCTTCGACTTAACGGGCAAGGGGCGCAATCTTCTCTTGTTCCGCGATGCCGACCTGAAGATCCGCGGCGATTCCGACCTGCGCCTCACCGGTCTTTTGAACAAGCTGACGCTTTCCGGCGAGGTGGTGGTCACCGATGGCCGCTACACAAAGAAGTTCGATTTTCTGAGCCTCCTTAAGGATACGTCCAGGCCGCGCGGCGATATCGGGATGATGCAGACCCTTTCCCTGTCCGACCCTCCTTTTCGGGATATGGTGATGCGGATCAAAATCACCGGGGCGCAACCCTTTCTCATCCGGAACAATCTGGCCAGTGGCTCGGTGCGGCCGGACCTTCGGCTTGGCGGCACCGGCGAGCTGCCGGTGTTGATCGGGAGAATCTTCGTCGATCCTTCCCGGATTACCCTGCCGGCCGGCCGGCTGACCATTGAATCAGGGGTGATCACTTTTTCGGAAAACAACCCTGATCGGCCAAGATTCGATTTGACAGCCAAATCGAGGCTGGCAGGCTATGATATAGATATGCAAATCGAGGGAACGGCCGAGGAGCCGGTGATTACCCTCACCTCGCAGCCGCCCTTGTCCGACAGCGATCTTCTGCTTCTGGTGCTCACCGGTCAGCCGCCGGGTGTCGGCACTGGCAGTGGGCGGCGATCGGTGGCCGGCATGAACATGGCCGTCTACCTGGGAAGAGGGCTGCTGG
>PHEO01000008.1 GCA_002841195.1 Alphaproteobacteria bacterium HGW-Alphaproteobacteria-11 | reverse complement strand
GGCCCTGATGTTGCGTGGCATTCCCTTCTCGATCTCGGCGGGTGTCGGCTTCATCGCGCTTTCGGGCGTCGCCGTGCTGAACGGGCTCGTCATGGTGAGCTTCATTCGCCGTCTTCTGGCGGATGGTACGTCGCTGGAGCGGGCTATCGAAGAGGGTGCGCTGACGCGATTGCGTCCGGTTCTGATGACCGCGCTGGTTGCCAGCCTCGGTTTCGTGCCGATGGCCCTCAATGTGGGCACCGGTGCGGAGGTGCAGCGGCCGCTCGCCACCGTGGTCATCGGCGGGATCATTTCCTCGACGCTCCTCACCCTGCTCGTGCTCCCGGCACTCTACCGCATGTCGCGCAGGGTTTGATGTAGCTTGTGAGAGGCGGAGGAGGATTGAGAACGAGCTATATTAATCAGCGTGCGTATTGCACCCGCTAAGGTTCGCCGACGCTGTCGTGAGGAAACCGGGGATAACTTATTTCTCCGCACCCAACTTTGCGGGATAAAGGCGGGGATAAGTACAACTTATCCCGCACGAAAATGCGTTTGTGACAATTTTTTGACAGTTCGATGACAGTCGCCCCTTTTCGACTGTCACAAACGCAACTTATCCCCGTCAGTCGGCCGCCGTCGGATACTCGGTCTGGGTGCGCGCGAAGGCGACGAAATAGTCGATGGCATCCGGGTTCGACATCGCGTCCCGGCTCGCCGCTTTCTCCACCGGCGCCCCCAGCAGAATCTTCCGTACCGGGACTTCCATCTTCTTCCCGGTCAACGTGTAGGGAACGGCTTCGATTTGATAAATGCGATCGGGCACATGACGCGGCGAATACTTCTCCTTCAACGCCTTGTTGATTTTCTGGCGCAACGCATCGTCGAGCGTCTGTTCGGTCGACAACACCACGAAAAGTGGCATGAAAAAATTGCCGCCCGGCAGATCGAGATTGACGATGATCGAGTCTTCGATGCCTTCAATCCCCTCGATGGTGCGATAGATCTCGGCGGTGCCGATCCGCACGCCATAACGATTGAGCGTCGAATCCGAACGCCCGAGAATGAAGCAGCCGCCGCGCTTGTTGACCTTGAAATAATCGCCGTGCCGCCAGTGCCCCGGATAGGTGTCGAAATAAGAATCTCGATAGCGGTGTCCGCCTTCGTCGTTCCAGAAGAAGAGCGGCATGGAAGGCATCGGCTTGCTGACGACAAGCTCGCCCACCGCATCGACAATTGCGTTCCCGTCGTCGTCGAACGCATGCACATCGACACCGAGGCAGCGCGTCTGGATCTCGCCGGCATAACCCGGCAGCGTCGGCATGCCGCCGACAAACGCCGAGGCAACGTCGGTGCCGCCGCTCTGCGACGTCACCCAGATGTCGGAGCGAATATTGTCGTAGCACCACTCCATATGTTCCGGCATCACCGGCGAGCCGCCGAGCAGGATGCTGTCCATCGCGGCGAGATCGTAAAGTTTGTTGGGCCGTATGCCTTCCTTCATCTGTCCGTTGAGATAGGTCGGGCTCGCGCCGAACAACGTCATGCCGGTTTCGACGGCCAGCGCCCACAGCCGGTCCGCTTTCGGCGTCACCGGGTTGCCGTCGTAAAGCACGACGGCCGAACCGGCGACGAGCCCGGAAAGCAATATGTTCCACATCACCCATCCCGTGGTGGTGAAATAGAACATGCAGGAAGTGGGTTTGAGGTTGAGGTGGAAATGCGTGAACTTCAGCGCCTCCAGCAGCACCCCGCCATGTCCGTGTACGAAGGGTTTCGGCAGCCCCGTCGTGCCCGACGAATAGACGATCCACAGCGGATGGTCGAAAGCCGCTTCCTCGAAAGCGAAATCGGAAACGTCCGGCCGCGCCATCAGCGATGCCCAGGAAATCGCGTCGGATGAAATTGTGCCGCCCGCCGCGCCCGGTACATGCATCACATGTTCGAGCGAGGGCAGGGCGTCGATCATCGCTTTCACCTCCGCCCGTCGGTCGAAGGTCTTGCCGCCATAGCGGTAGCTGTCGGTGGCGAACAGCACCTTCGGCGTGATCTGGCTGAAACGGTCGATGACGCTCGCCGCGCCGAAGTCCGGCGAGCAACTCGACCACACGGCACCGATGCTGGCGCTGGCAAAAAACGCAACCGCCGCCTCTGGCACGTTCGGCAGATAGGACGCCACGCGGTCGCCGGGCTGGACGCCAAGCGCACGCAGCGCCGTCGCCAGCTTGAAAACGCAGCCCTTCAATTCGCTCCAGCTGATTCTTTGCGCCGCACCTTCCTCGCCCGCCGCCCAGATCGCCGTCTTGTCGCCGTCGCCCTTCGACAGCAACGTCTCGATATAGTTGACACGCGCGCCGGGAAACCACTTCGCACCCGGCATCGCCGCATCGTGCAACACGCATTCGTAGGGCGTCGGCGATTTCACCTCGAAATAATTCCACACCGCTTCCCAGAACGCCGCGATGTCGTCGACCGACCAGCGCCGCAATTCTTCGTAACTACGGAAGTTATGTCCGCGCGCATTGAGCCACGCAGTGAACGCCGTGATGTTCGCGCCGTCCACCATCGCCTGCGACGGCGTCCACAGCAGGTCTCCCATATTGGCCACGATGTCGTCCTCCCGGATTTTCTGACGCGCCACAGTTCACCCGGGTCGCGGAATATTGCCTGACCGTGAATCCTGAAGCGTTCGCGCTTCTCTCTCCCCACCCGTTCGGGCGGCCTCCCGCGTCCCCGATTGCGTCGCCGGCGCACCCCTTTCGTGTAGTTCCGGCGCTGCCACCGATCGGGAATTGTCGAACGGATGCTCGGCCCGCTTCGGCCGGCAAGAAAGTGCGCAACCGCCGCCGGTCGCGGGGGTCGGACGACTGCCACTCTTTAGGGCGGGGCGTGGAGAGACCCCGTCGCCCACGATCCATGAAACGGACCGGATACGTCGCTTTTCGGCCATGGGGGCTGGACGGCGAGGCCGGAGAGAATGTCGATACTCAAGAAATAATTTACAAAAATAACAATTTATGAGATGAACTAACGGCCTCGGAGGGAGTAAGCCCGGGGGGTTAAGGGGGGAGTACCGAGTGGAACGTCTGAGTGTTCGTCTGGCCCGTGCCGTCCTGTCTTACCGGCGGCTGTCGCTGTTCGCGATTATCGCGGTGACGGCGTTTTTTGCGTTGGGTCTGAAGAATGTCGAACTGAGGACGATCTTCAGCGACCTGCTGCCCAAGAACCATCCCTTCGTTCAGACCTACAAGGACCACCCGAATTTCGGCAATCCGCTGACCGTTACCATCATGGTCAAGCGCAAGGACGGGGACATCTACAACCCCGAAACGCTTGCCAAGGTTTGGGATCTGACGCGCGATGTCGACCTGGCGCCCGGCGTCGACCACGACCAGATCCTATCCGTCGCGACCGAGAAGGCCCGTTACGCAGAAGCGACGCCGGACGGCATCGACTCTCGTCCGCTAATGGAGGACCACCCGCCGCGCACCGCTGCGGAGATCGCTGAATTCCGCTCGCGAGTCCTCAAGGCGCCGAACGTGCGTACCTTTATGATCTCGGAAGATGAAACCGCGACGCTCATCAACGCCACGTTTATCGAGCGGCTGCTCGACTACGGTGAGACCTTCGAGTATCTCGACGATCTCACCAGGAATGCGCGAGACGACAACCACGAAGTCTATATGGCCGGCCAGCCGGTTCTGACGGGCTGGGTCTACTTCTACCAGCAGCAGATGTTCGGTATTTTTGCGATCACCGCCATCGCACTTCTGCTGGCGCTCGTTTTCTACATGCGGAACACCGTAGGCGTCGTTGCGCCGCTGATCACCAGTATCGTCGCCGCCATTTGGGGCTTCGGCTTCGTTGGCTGGCTCGGTCAACCGATCGAACCGCTGATCATGGTCGTGCCGCTGTTGCTTGTCGCGCGATCGTTCAGCCATTGCGTTCAGTTCACGGAGCGCTACTACGAGATACTTCACCATGTGAAGGACAGGCGCCGCGCCGCCGAATTGTCGTTGAGCGTCATGATGGCGCCTGGCGTACTCGGCATCACGACCGACGCTCTCGGCCTGTTCATCATCGGCGTTGCGCCGATCCCGGCCATGGAGCGATTTGCACTGTTCTGCGGCTTTTGGGCACTGATCCTCATTCCGACCAATGTCTTTCTGACGCCGCTGCTGATCATGTTGCTGCCGAAGCCGCGCAATGTCGATCGGATGGTTGGTTCCGGTAATCCTGAGAGCGGCTATCGCGGTATCCGGATATTGCTCGGCCTGATCGGGCGCCTGTCCATCGGCAAGATGTCGGTGTTGACGGCGATCGGTGTTGCGACGCTTGCCGTCGTCAGTTTCGGCAAGGTGCTCGACATCAAGATCGGGAATCCGGTCGAAGGCAGCAATCTGCTCTGGGAAGACTCCGAGTTCAACGTCGCGGTTGCGAACATCAACGCTCATTTCCCGGGGCTCAACACACTCGAAATTGTCTTCGAATCGAAGTCGCCGGACACGCTAGACCGGGTGATGCGCAAGGCCGAAACGGTGCTGACCATGAACCGGTTGCAGCACCTGCTGGAAAGCCAGCCAAATCCGCCGGAAGCGTCCCTTTCATTTGCCGACTACCTGCCGGAAGCCAATCGTCTCTTCAGTGGGGGCAATCCGAAATGGGCACCGGTCGATCACAACGACGCTGCCGTCAGCGCGGCGGCGGGTGCGTTGATGGTTGGCACCGGGCCGAAAGCGTTCCTGCATGTCGCCGACTTCGAGCAGCGCAATGGCACAGTGTCGCTCTGGTACAAAGACAACAAACAGGAAACCGTCGATGAGTCGCTCTTCCAGACCCGCGCGGCTCTGGAGATCGTCGGCACCGAGTTCGATGACTTCCGCATTCGTCTCGGCACCGGCACCATCGCCCTGCAGCAATCGATCAACGACACGGTCGACACTTATCAATGGGTTATTCTCGCGCTGCTGAATGTCGTTATTCTGATCACCTGCAGCTACGCTTATAGATCTGTGGTCGCCGGCATTTTGTTGCTGATACCGGTCAACCTTTCAAACCTGTTGCTCGGCGCGGTTATGGTCGAAATGGGGATCGGCCTCGACGTCAACACGCTGCCCATCGCCGCGATCGGCGTCGGCGTCGGCATCGACTACGGCATTTATCTGCTGAGCCGCATCTACGAGGAATATCAGCTCCGCAAGGACATGGCGGCCGCGATTCTGACGGCGGTCACGACCACAGGCAAGGCGATCTTCTTTACAGCGACCATCGTGCTGATCGGAATCATGCCCTGGTACTTCCTGTCCGAGCTGAAGTTCCTCGCGGATATGGGACTGCTGCTGGTCATGGTGATGCTGATCAACATGATCATCGCGTTGATCGTCGTGCCGCTGCTTGTGTGGCTCATTCGGCCGCGGTTCATCGATTCCAAGAAATTGCTCGTCAGCGAAGGTATCGACCTCTCGGCCCTGTCGGCCGAAGCCGATGCGAAGGCTGCGGCGCCTCGCGCGAAAGCGGCCGAGGCGGCCAGACACCGGGAGATTGATTTGAACGAGATGGCTCACGCCGGCCCCTGACCGGGGCAGGCGGGTTCCATTCCTACTGGGAGGAGGATGGAAATGCGAATTCGAAAATACGACCGGGATTTCTCGCGTCGGGTATTCATGGAGAAGTCCCTGAAGGGGATTGCGGCCGCCGGCGTCCTGTCGCCGCTTTGGCCGGAAATCGCGAAGTCGGGGACGATCGACAAGGCCTATCCCGATGAACTTTTGTCGATCGAGCTTTACACCAAGGGGCAGGTGAAGCCCGGCGACGTCATCACTGCCGACAATGTCGAGGTGGTGAAGGATCTGCTCGATCCGATCGCCTATCGTCAGGTCAAGGAGATGGGGCGGCGCATCAACATCGTCGAAACAACGCGCGATGTGACCAAGCTCTTCCCGCATGAATATCTCGAAGCGACGCTCCGCAATGCGGGTCGCGCGCGTTTCGATGCCAACGGCAACGTCGTCACCGACGACGGCAGTCCCTGGATCGGCGGCAATCCGTTTCCGAATGCCCAGACGGGCGAGGAGGCCTTCTACAATCTGACCCTGTCATGGGGCAGGCACGACGAGTCGGTCTATGCGGTGCGCGACTGGGACATCTCGCCGAACGGCACCTTGTCGTACCAGTACGATTTCGTCTGGGCCGAGCAAAACACCACGGGACTGGTCAACAAGCCTTCGCCCTATCAGGCGGGCGCCGAAGACAAGCTGCGTTATCAGGCGGTCTGGTTCACATCGCCGACCGATGCGCGCGGCACGGCATTCCTCAACACCTGGTACTACGACCAGCGCAAGTTTCCGGACCTGCTCGGCTACCTGCCGGCCTTCAAGCGCGTCCGCAACTTCCCGACCAACCAGCGCTTCGAACCGCTGGTCCCCGGCATCACGATCTTCCTGTCCGACGCATGGGCGGCAGGCGATCCGATGCTCACCTGGGGCAACTACAAGGTCATCGGCACCAAACCGCATCTTGGCGCCGTGTCGGGCAACTGGACCGGCAAGACCAACGCCAACTGGGAACGCGAAGTGCATGGCGGGCCGAACGGTCAGACCTTCTTCGAGGACTACAAGGAGCTGATCCCCGAAGTGCTGGTGGTCGAAGCGGAGCCGGTCGGCTATCCGCGTGCGCCCGTCGGCAAGAAGCGCGTCTATATCGACATGCGCAACATGATGTTCGTGTCGTACCTCACCTATGACCGGCGCGGCGAAATATGGAAATCGTTCGAGCCGGCCTTCAGCCAGTATCAGGATGGCGACGCCACCTTCATGGACGGCGGACACCCGCTCTGGTCATGGACGCATGTGCACAGTCACGACGTGCAATCGAACCGCATGAGCCGCTTCGTCCAGGCGAAGCAGATCACCGGAGGTTTCGGTCCCGAATACAACATCGGGCCGAGCATCTATGACCGCTACCTGACGGCGCAGGCGATCCGGCGTTTCGGTACATAGCATCCGTGCGGCGTCGGAGGGTCCGGCGCCGCACATCGCTTTCGGAGAAGGCATGTTGAAAAGAAAATTCTTCGCGGTTCTCGCTTTCGTTCTGGCGCCGGGCATCGTTGCCGCGGCAGCGGGTGCCGATCCGTCGGTCCGTCACCAGGGTACGTCGCATGATGCGTTGTTCGACATCGCATTCGACGGCGCGCGCGGGATCGCCGTCGGCAATCGCGGCGTGGTGCTGGAAAGCGACGACGGCGGAAAGACGTGGACACATGGACCCCGGCCGAACACGGAGCTTGCGCTGCTCGGTGTCGCCACGAACGGCGACCGCAGATTTGCCGTCGGACAGTCCGGGCAGATATTTCGCGCCACGTCGCGCGCATGGACAGCGATCGAGAGCGGCACGGATGAGCGCCTCTTCGCCGTCGCCGTCGGCAGCAAGGGGACGGTCGTCGTTGTCGGTGCCTTCGGGACGATTCTCGTCTCGCAGAATGACGGCGAGAGTTGGTCGCCAGTAACTCTCGACTGGATGGCCATACTCGGCGACTTCCTCGAGCCGCACTTCTATGCAGCGCATATCGACGGCGACACCGTGACCATCGGTGGCGAGTTCGGACTTGTTCTCCGCTCGCGCGACCGCGGGACGACATGGACGGTCGTGCACAAGGGTGAAGCCTCGATTTTCGACTTCTCATTCAACGGTCGGGGCAAGGGGCTTGCCCTCGGTCAGAACGGTCTTGTTGTTCGCACCGACGACGGAGGCGCGAGCTGGCGCGGCACGGCACCGCTGGGAGAAACCAATCTGCTCGGCGTGTGGTTCAACGGCGAGCGTGCATTGACAGTCGGCATTCGCGGTGCCTTTGCGAGCCGCGACGGCGGGCGTTCATGGACAGCGGTGACGACAGGCGATGTCGACATCGCCTGGTATCAGGCGGTTGCGTCGCCGGCGGGGCGCGATGCGCCTCTCGCGGTCGGCCATAGCGGCCGGATTCTGGAGATAAGGGAATAGGCCGTCTGACGGCTTGAGGATTTTGGCTCCGACGGGGTTCGGATTATCCAAGGGAGGGGAGAAGATGTCACGTAAACCTATCTCGGTCGCCGGTCGGCTTCTGGCTGGCACGGCACTCGCACTCGGGGCGATCTCGTTTGCCCAGGAAGCAAGCGCGGTCGATTTCAACGTTCAGGGCTTCATCCGGCAGGAGCCGGCAATCAAGCTGACGGGTGACGAGAACCCGTTCAATCAGCGTGGCAACCTGTACAACGGCGTAACCGTGACGCAGGATTCCACTCTGCTGAATCTGATCCCGGGGTTCCCGCCGTTGGGCTTCCCGGCAGGCAGCGTGTCGGTGACGAACCGCCCGATCAGTGGCGCGGACAACGATTTCAATCTGATGGCAACGCGCCTGGAAGTCGATTTCCAGGCAAACTTCAATCAGAATTGGAACGGCTTCGCCCGTCTGAGGGGCTACTTCCAGCCCGATATCTTCGACAGTTACGGCGATCCCGAATTCTTCGCCACGCCATTTTGGGGCGGAGACCGCGCGACGCTGTTCGAGGTCAATGGCAAGAACTACATGATGGACCTGCCGGCTCTCTATGCCGACTATTCGGATGGTCCGCTCTGGATACGTTTCGGCAATCAACAGATCGCCTGGGGTGAGTCGCTGTTCTTCCGCGTTCTCGACGTGCCGAACGGCCTCGACCTTCGGCGGCACCTTCTGCTTGATCTCGTCGCCGAGGAGTTCGCCGACGAACGTGTCTCGTCGCCGGGCGTGCGCGGCTCGTACCGTGTTTCGAACGATCTCGAGATCGAGGCATTCACGCAGCTTTTCAACCCGTCGATTCTGGCGAATCCGGATACGCCCTATAACGTGATCCCGTCGCAGTTCACGATCCATCAGAAAGAGGGCTTCAAGGATGCGCGGGGCGCGATGAATGTCGGAACACGCGTGCAGGCGCAGTTCGGCGATGTTGCGGTGCAGGCGATTGCGGTCAATCGCCGCAATCCGGATGGCGTTTTCCATTGGACAGAGTCTGGCATCAATACGGACATCCCCGGCGTGCCGGGCAGTGGTGCGGTCCTTGCGATGACACCATTCGAAGTGAGTTCGACGGGCGTATACTCGGCGGCTGAGTGGTTCACCTATGCCGGTATGGCGCGCTTGAACGGCTTCACAGGGTTCAACGCGGCCGTAAACGAGTTCCCTGCGACCGCGCTGCTCAATGCAGCGCCTGTGCCCAATCAGGCATTTGCGGCAGCCGAATTGGACTACTTCTTCCAGCTGAGCCCGCTCCGCGGACACATCACGCGCATCTATCCGCGTGAAAACATCCTCGGTCTCGGCGCCAACTATATCGTGAAGGCCGGTCCGGATTCGTTCTTCGATCAGCTGGTGATCCGCAGCGAATTGACCTACACGCCGGACAAGAAGTTCACCAGCCCCGATCTGAGCCGGTCGCTGATCGAGGAAGATGAATATGTCGCCTCGCTGGTCTTCGAGAAATACCACCGCTTCACACAGGAATTTCCGGCTACCTTCATGGTACTGCAATATCTGCACAAGTCGGAGAGCGATCTGTTCGGCCGTCACCTGAGCGGCATGGGCGCGACGGGCGACAGGACCACGGGCCTGCCGTCCGGTGAAAGCTCCTTCAATGCTGTCGCCTTTGCACTTCAGCAGCCATTTCCGAACTTGATTTGGCGGGCCGACTTCTCGGTCCTCTATGACATCAATGGTGGCGCGCTGATCCAGCCCGGTCTCAAGTGGAAGCCGAACGAGGCCTGGACAGCCGAGGTCTTTGCCAACATCGCACTGAGCGACGGCGGCAACGACGACATTATCGATACGATCGACTGGGCAGACGAACTGGCATTCCGCATTACCTACCAGTTCTAAAGCCTGTCAATCGAAGGCTCCGCCCGGAGCGTCGGCGCAGGATACCAGGCCTTTTCAGGATGAGGCGCTGTGTCCCCCCAAAGCGTACCGGCGATCCGGGCGGATGCCGTTTCCGTGTAAATACACACGGTGGAGAAGTGGATGCATTTGCGGCGCTATACGCATGACTATTCCCGCCGCCTGTTTCTGGAGCGGCTGGCGGCGGGCGTCGTCAGCCTCGGCGTGACGGCGCCGCTCTGGCCGGTTCTGGCCGCGACCGGCGATGCGTCGCGTGCTTATCCCGATGAACTCCTGTCGATCGACGCTTACACGAAAGGCGCGATCTCGACCGGCGGCCGGATAGACGCTGGCAACGTCGATCTGGTCAAGGAACTGCTCGACCCGATCCGCTACCGGCAGATCAAGGAGATGGGTCGTATTCTCGACGTCGTCGCGCCGACGACTGAGTTGATGGAACTGAGCCCCTGGGAGTATCTGGAAGCAACCCTGCGCAACAGCGGCAGGGCGCGCTTCGACGCGCGCGGCAACGTGGTGACAGAGGAGGGCGAACCCTGGATCGGCGGCAACCCGTTTCCAAACCCGAAAAGCGCCATCGAGATTTTCGCTGGCCTCACACTGAGTTGGGGCCGCCACGACATATCGGTTTACGCCACCAAGGAGTTTGATCTCGCGCCGAACGGCGTAGTCGATTACCGCTATGAGAGCGTCTGGGCCGAGCTTGCGCCGGTCGGCCGGGTCGCCGTCGAGCCGATGCCGTATTGGCCCGAGTTCAAGGACAAGCTGCGCTTCCAGTCGGTGGCCTTCACATTTCCAAACGAAGAGAAGGGCACCTCGTTCCTGAATATATGGCCCTACGACCAGAATGAGTTTCCCGAGCTCTACGGCTATCTGCCGGCTTTCAAGCGCATCCGGCGTTTCCCCACCAACCAGCGCTTCGAACCGCTGATCGCAGGCTCGACGCTCTATCTCTCGGACGCCTGGGCGGCTGGCGATCCGCTGCTGACCTGGGGCAACTACCGTCTTGTGCATCAGGGTCCGGCACTCGTGGCGCTCTCGGGAGGTTGGGAGGCCGGTCACCCGAATTGGGAGCACACGACCCATGGCGGGCCGCACGGCGACAGCTTCTGGGATACGAAAGTCCAGCTTGTGCCGGAGGCGCTGGTCGTCGAGGCCGAACCGGTCATGTTCCCGCGGGCGCCGGTCGGCAAGAAGCAGGTCTGGTTCGACGCGCGCACGCTGCTGCCGTTCGTCATGGTGTCATACGACCGCAAGGGCGAAGTCTTCAGGTCGTTTGATGGCGCATTCTCGCAATACAGACAGGGCGACACGGTGGTAATGGACGGAAAGCATCCATATTGGTCATGGACGCATGTTCACGCGCATAACATCCAGACCAACCGCATCACGCGTCTCGAGCAGGTGCGTCAGATCAGGGGCGGTCACACGATGATGGTCAACGACCAGTCGGCCTATGACCGCTACCTGACCACCCATGCGCTCCGCCGTCTCGGAATGTAGTGCCTGCTATTCGGCCGGTTCCACGCGCAACAGGCTGCCGTTCTCCTTGTCCGTCAGCAGATAGAGATAGCCGTCGGGGCCGGTCCGCACCTCGCGAATGCGCTGGCCGAGTTCGCCGAACAATTCCTCCTGTCCGGCGACTTCGCCATCGACGAGATGAACCCGGCGGACATGCTGCCCCGCCAGCGCACCGGCAAAGAGATCGCCCTGCCACTGCGGAAACCTGTCGCCCCGATAGAGCGTGAAGCCGGCGGGCGCGATCGATGGCGTCCAGTGCAGGAACGGCTGTTCCATGCCTTCATATTCGACAAAGGGCGAAACACGCGCACCGGAATAGTCGATGCCGTGCGTGATGACCGGCCAGCCATAGTTTTTTCCGGGTTCGACGATGTTGATTTCATCGCCGCCCTGCGCGCCATGTTCGTGAGCATAGACGTGGCCGGACGCATCGTCCCGAAGAATGCCCTGCACGTTCCGGTGGCCATAGCTCCATATCTGCGGCAACGCGCCCTCGCGCCCGACAAACGGATTGTCCGCCGGCACGCTGCCATCGTCGTTGATGCGCAAAATCTTGCCGAGATGATTGTCGAGCGTTTGTGCATGCTCGCGATAGTCGAATCCGTCGCCGGTCGTCACCAGCAACGTGCCGTCAGGCAGAAAGAGCAGCCTGCCGCCATAATGGACGGGCGTATCCTTCAGCGGTTCGACTTCGAAAATCACTTCAAGATCGTGCAGCGATGCGCCGTCGAACCGCGCCCGCGCGACGCGCAGCGCATTGGCGTCCGCTGTGCCATGCGCATAGGAGAGATAAAGGAGACTGTTGGTTGCAAATTCGGGATGAAGGATTGCGTCGAAGAGGCCGCCTTGGCTGCGAAAGAACACAGGCGGCACACCGGCCACGGGATCGGGCGAAAGCGCGCCGTCCCTGATCGACCGGATTTGGCCGCTCAGCTCGACAATGAGCATCGATCCATCGGGCAGGAATGTCATGCTCCATGGATGGTCGAGGTTCTCGGCCACCTGCACAACGCGGTAGTCGGCGCTCGCCGGTGCCGCATCCTGAGAGAGGGCCGTCCCGATAGACGTCATGGAAAGAGAGATCGTCAGCGCAAGGCCGATCAGTGTCCGTTTGCTCATTTGCCCGATTCCTGTCCCCTGTGCTTTCATTCTGTGTAATCCTAGCGTGAGATCGCGGCAGAAAGAAATCATGGGGACGAATATGTGGGTCTTGAGGGTGGTGCTGGCCTTTGTTTTGGCGGTCGTCGTCGCCACTGTGCTGGGCGCGGTGGCGCATACGCAGTTCGTTTTGGCGCGCTTGTCCGGCCTCGGCGTCGATATATCTTTCGGGGAGCGACTGTCGACGACGCTGCACGACATCGTCGGTATGGCGCCGCTCTTCGGCGCGATCGTCGGTGCGGGGTTCATCGTCGCAATGGCCGCCGCTGCGCTGGTCTACCGGCTGGCTGGTGTCCAGCGCACCTTGATCTACACGGTCGCGGGCGCTGTCTCGCTTGGCGTGACCCTGCTGGTGATGAATTCGGTTTTCGAGATCACAGCCATCGCCGGCGCGCGGTCGGCGCTCGGCTTCCTCGCCCAGATGGCTGCCGGCGCCATCGGCGGACTGACCTTTGCCAAGGCATTGCCGGCGCGCTGACGCTCCTCAGGACGCACCGGCATTGTCGACAAACCCGAGCTTGACGCAGATCATCGCCGCGCGCGTCCGGTTCTGAACACCCAGCGCGCGGAAAATCGCGCCGAGATGAACCTTCACTGTGCCTTCCATCAGTTTGAGCGCCAGCGCGATTTCCTTGTTGGAATATCCCTTGCCGACAAGAACCAGCACGTCGAGCTGGCGCGGCGTCAGGGCGGCAACCACGCTCTCGCGCGTATGTTCGGCGCGCCCCATCGTGTTGATCGCCTCGATGACTTCCTGCGGAAAATGAATGCCGCCGTTGAACACCGATTCGAGTATCTGGGCGATGCGTGCCCGCGACGTGCCTTTCGGCACATATCCCGAAGCACCTGCTCTCAGTGTATCGAGGATCGTTTCCCGGTCCTCGCGGCCCGAAATGACCACCAGCGGCGTACTCGGCAGACGCGCGCGCAATGTCGAGATGCCGTTGAAGCCGTCGATGCCCGGCATACCGAAATCCACGAGCGCGAGATCGATGTCCGATTGACGGTCGATCAGTGCTAGCGCTTCGCCGAAGTTTGTGGCCTCGAATATCCCGCTGCCCGGAAACGTATCCTCGACGATCAGCCGGAGGCCATCGCGAAACAGCACGTGGTCGTCGGCGATGAGAACTTTCATGCAAGCCCTGAAATAGGGTGCCGTCCCACCTCTGAGCCGTCACCTTGGGATTCCACCCCGGAATCGTCGAATGATCCCTTGCGGACCGGCTGTCCGTCAAGAATTGGCCTATAACAAAAGATATATGCCTTCCGAGGGGCAACGACGGGGACGGGTCTGAAATGACGGCCGCCGCTTCGCCGCCGCGCGTCTCCTGAAAATCTTGCCTCTTTGCGCTAACCCGTGCAGCCTGTGACATGGCTATGCCGCAAGGCTGTGCCGGATGGGGCGTCGCGTCGGTTTGGGGTATCGCATTGCCTGGAGCGGTAAAAGCCTATGTCAGGTATGTCGAGGCGGTAAACCGGGTGGTCGGGCGCCTGGCGATGTACCTGATCTTCGTAATGATCGGTATCCTGCTCTATTCCTCCTTTTCGCGAACCTTCTACAACGTGCCTATCGTCTGGGTGATGGAGATGGGCCAGTTCCTGCTGGCCGCCTACTATCTGCTGGGCGGCGCCTATGCCATGCAGATCGACGGCCATGTCCGGATGGACCTCCTCTATGGCCGGTTGTCGCCGCGCAAGAAGGTCTTCACCGACACCATCACGGCCTTCTTCCTGATCTTCTACCTCGTGGTTCTGCTGATGGGCGGCATATCGAGCACCGAATATGCGCTCACCTACGGCCAGAAAAACTACACCGCATGGGGCCCGCCGATGGCGCCCATCAAGATCATCATGACATTCGGCATCTTCCTGATGCTGCTGCAGGCTGTCGCGATCTTCTTCCGGGACCTTGCGCGCGTTCGCGGTGAGGAACTCGAATGAGCTACGAGTTAATCACGCTGCTGATGTTCTCGTCGCTGATGCTGTTGCTGCTGACCGGCCAGCGTGTCTTCGGTGCGATCGGATTCGTCGCCGCCGCCGCGGCGCTCCTGCTCTGGGGCGATGGCGCCTCCGAAATGCCGTTCAACGCCAGCTTCATCGTCCTCAACTGGTACCCGCTGCTCACGCTGCCGCTTTTTATCTTCATGGGCTACATGTTGTCGGAATCCGGCATCGCCAACGACCTCTACAAGGCATTTCATGTCTGGATGGGTCCGCTCAGCGGCGGCCTCGCCATTGGCACCATCGGTTTGATGGTCGTGATCTCGGCGATGAACGGCCTCAGCGTCGCCGGCATGGCTATCGGCGCCAGCGTCGCCCTGCCGGAGCTGCTGCGCCGCGGCTACGACAAGGTCATGGTGACCGGCGTCATTCAGGCTGGCAGTTCACTCGGCATCCTGATCCCGCCCAGCGTCGTACTCGTGCTCTATGCGATGATCGCGCGCCAACCTGTGTTGCAGCTCTGGCTCGCCGGCGTTGTGCCCGGACTGATCATGGCGACCTTCTTCGCTCTCTACATTTACATCCGCTGCCGCCGCAACCCGGCGCTCGCGCCCACCTTGCCGCCCGAGGACCTCGATGTCGGTCTGAAGGAAAAGCTTTTGCTGTTGCGCGCCGGCATCGCGCCGCTGGCGATATTTTTCTCGATGATGGGGCTCTTCTTGATGGGTGTGACAAGCCTCGTCGAAAGCGCGGCGGTCGGCGCGGCGGCGGCGACCCTCACCGCGCTCGTCAAACGCCGTCTCACGGGCCACGTACTCGACGAAACGATGCGCAAGACGCTCAGCATCACCTGCATGTTCATGTGGATCATTCTCGCGGCCCTGTGTTTCGGCGCGGTCTATGACGGGCTCGGCGCCAAGCGCGCCATTTCGGCGCTGTTTCTCGAAACATGGGATCTCACCCCGTGGGAAATCCTCATTATGATGATGGTTTCCTTCGTCATTCTCGGCATGTTCCTCGACGACACCGCGATGCTGGTCATCGTCGCGCCGCTCTATGTGCCGCTGGTCATCAGTCTCGGGTTCAATCCGATTTGGTTCGGCGTGCTTTACGTGATGACCTGCCAGGTGGCCTACATCACCCCGCCTTTTGGCTATAATCTTTTTTTGATGAGGGCGATGGCGCCCCCGGAGATAACGCTTGTCGACATCTACCGGTCAATCGTACCGTTTGTATTCATTATGCTGATCACAATCGGTATCGTGATGGCATTTCCTCAGCTGGCCCTTTGGCTGCCTGATTTGTACGCAGGAAGATGAGTGGGACGATCGGCGCCGGATTTGAGCGGTCATCCGGAGCCTGAAAAAAGGGGATCGAAGTTAAGACCGCGGACGGACTTCTTCATTCGAGCGGATTGGCGCCCGGTGTCCATGGGGCGCAACCCGGAACATTCCAGTGGATAGGGACCAATCGAGATGAACGACCGCACAAAGCTGAACAAACGCGACTTTCTGAAAAAGGCCGGCGTGGCATCGGTTGCCGCTGTCGGCGCGACGACACTGGCCGCGCCCTACGTGAAGGCGCAGAGCCCGATCAAATGGCGCATGCAGACCTATGCAGGCGCCTCGCTTGCCGAACACGTCATCAAACCGTCGATCGACGAGTTCAACAAGGCCGCCAATGGCGAAATGGAAATCGAACTCTTCTATGCCGACCAGCTGGTGCCACAGGGTGAACTTTTCCGCGCCGTGCAGAACGGCACCATCGACGCCGCGCAGAGCGATGACGACAGCATGGCCTCGCCCGTGGACGTTTCGGTGTTCGGCGCCTACTTCCCCTTCGCTTCTCGCTACGGCCTCGACGTGCCGGTGCTGTGGGAATGGTACGGCCTGCGCGAACTCTGGGAAGAAGCCTATGCCGAAGTGCCGGGCGTCACCTGGCTTGGTACGGGTGCATGGGACCCGTGCAACTTTGCCACCAACAAGCCGATCCGCAAGCTTGACGATCTGAAGGGCCTGCGCGTCTTCACCTTCCCGACGGGCGGCACCTTCCTGCAGCGCTTCGGCGTCGTGCCGGTGACGTTGCCTTGGGAAGACATCGAAGTGGCAATCCAGACCGGCGAACTCGATGGCGTCGCCTGGAGCGGTGCGACCGAGGTCTACACGGTCGGCTGGGCCGACATCACGAAGTACTACCTCACCAACAACATCTCCGGTGCCTGGGCGGGTTCCTACATCGCCAACACGGACAAATGGAATGCGCTGCCCGAGCATCTGAAGACGCTCTTCAAACTCACCATGGACAGCTCGCATTACTATCGTCAGCATTGGTACTGGTGGGGCGAGGCGCATTACCGCACGACCGGCGGCAAACTCGAACTGACGACCATTCCCGAAGAAGAATGGAAGACGGTCGAGGACGAGGCGTTGAAATTCTGGGATGAAGTAGCCCAGACGAGCCCGCGCAACGCCAAGATCGTGCAGATCCTGAAGAACTACGCCGACACGATGCGCAAGGCCGGCGCGCCCTACCGCTACGGTTAGGCGGCCACGTCGTCGGAAAACAGCGTCGGGCTCCGCCGAAAGGCGGGGCCCGACCGCTATCTGACGTCGCGAAACCGGCCTGAATCTTCAACCCTTTGACACGTAGTAAATAAATTTTATCATTTGCCCAAAGAAATCATGGCACTCAAGGGATGGAGCAGGCCGAATGGCTGACACAGCAGACAATGCCGCACTCGGTTTCGATCCGGCGGCCCTGAAGGAAAAATATCGCGCCGAGCGCGACAAGCGTCTGCGCACTGATGCCAACGAGCAATATGTCGAGATCAAGGGCAAGTTCGCGCACTACCTGGAAGACCCCTATGTCGAGCCGGGCTTCGCACGCGATCCGTTGACCGATGAAGTCGATGTCGTGGTCGTCGGCGGCGGCTTCGGCGGCCTGCTCGCCGGCGCCCGGCTGCGCGAGGCGGGCGTCGAAAGCATCCGCATGATCGAGAAGGGCGGCGATTTCGGCGGTACCTGGTACTGGAACCGCTACCCGGGCGCGGCCTGCGATATCGAATCCTACATCTATCTGCCGCTGCTCGAAGAGATCGGCTACATCCCGGTCGAAAAATATTCGAAGGCGGCTGAAATCCTCGAACACAGTCGCGCCATCGGCCGTCACTTCAAGCTTTATGACGATGCGCTCTTCCAGACCGAAGTGCAGGAGATGCGATGGGACGAGGAGGCCGCGCGCTGGATCGTCCACACCAATCGGGGCGACGCCATCCGCGCGCGTTTCGTGGTAACGGCGAGCGGCCCGCTGCATCGCCCGAAGCTTCCCGGCATTCCCGGCATCGAAGGCTTCAAGGGTCATTCCTTCCACACCAGTCGCTGGGACTACGAATATACCGGCGGCGATTGCAATGGCGGCCTTGACGGCCTGAAGGACAAGCGCGTTGGCATCATCGGCACCGGCGCGACGGCGGTGCAATGTGTGCCGCATCTGGGCGCTCACGCAAAGGAGCTCTATGTCTTCCAGCGCACACCCTCATCCATCGACGTCCGCAACAACAGGCCGACCGATCCCGAATGGGCGAAGAATCTGCCGGCGGGCTGGCAGCAGCACCGCATGGACAATTTCAACACGCTGGTCTCCGGCGGCTATCAGGCGGAAGACCTGGTCAACGACGGTTGGACCGACATCATCGGCAACCTGCTGATGATGGCGCGCAAGAACACCGGCGGCCGCTCCCCCGCCGACATGGCCGAGATGGTTCAGCTCGCCGATTTCCAGAAAATGGAATCGATCCGCAAGCGCGTCGAAACCGTGGTAGCAGACCGCGCCAAGGCCGAAGCGTTGAAGCCCTGGTACAATCAGTTCTGCAAGCGTCCCTGCTTCCACGACGAATATCTCGACACCTTCAACCGTCCAAATGTCCACCTGATCGACACGCAGGGCCGGGGCGTCGAACGCATCGGCGAGCACTCGATCGTCGCCAACGGCCAGGAGTTCGAAATCGACTGTCTGATCTACGCGACGGGCTTCGAGGTCGGCACCAGCTACACGCGTCGCGCCGGCTTCGAAATCTACGGCCGCGACGGACTTTCTCTCACCGAGAAGTGGCAGGACGGCATTTCGACGTTGCACGGCATGCACACGCGCAGTTTCCCCAATTGCTTTATCGTCTCGAATTCGCAGTCGGGCTTCACCGCCAACTTCCCGCACATGCTCAACGAACAGTCGAAGCATCTCGCCTACATCGTCAGGGAATGCATCGATCGTCAGGCGCGCGTTGTCGAAGTGGCGGAAGAAGCCGAAAAGGAATGGGTGGACGCGGTCATCAAGGCGTCGGTCTTCAACCGCCGCTTCCTCGAGGAATGCACGCCCGGCTACTACAATAACGAAGGCAAGCCCTCCGACCTCGCCATCCGCAACGGCTTCTATGGCGGCGGCTCCATCGCTTTCATCCAGATACTGGAAGACTGGCGCGCCAAGGGCGGCCTGCCGGGGCTGGAGTTGCAGTAGAGGGTCAGGCGGCCCAGTCTTCGGTGTCGACGGTCGCCTGCATGGCGTCGGGATAGCGCGCGCCGGCGACGGTGCGCTCGTTCACCGTCGCCTCGATCCGCGCCATCGTTTCCGTCGAGAGGCGAACATGCAGCGCGCCGGCATTCTCGATCATGTGGTCGGGGTTCGACGTGCCGGGGATCGGCACGATGTTCGGGTCCTTCTGCAGCAGCCAGGCGAGGCAGAGCTGCGCCGGCGTGCAGCCGGCATTGCGCGCGATGGCGTTGAAGGCGTCGAGCAGTTTCAGGTTGGTGGCCAGCGCCTCTCCGTTGAAGCGCGGCATCGCCTTGCGGAAATCGCCCTTGCCGAATTTCTCGGGCTCGCTCGCACCGCCGGCCAGAAATCCACGCGCCACCGGGCTGAAGGCGACGAACGTCACGCCAAGTTCGCGGCAGGCGTCCAGCACCGCGATTTCCGGATTGCGCGTCCACGGGGAGTATTCGGTCTGCAGCGCGGCGATCGGATGCACCGCATGTGCCTTGCGCAGGGTCGCGGCGCCAACTTCCGACAACCCGATGCTGCGGATTTTTCCGGCCGCCACGAGATCGGCCAGTGCCCCGACGCTCTCCTCGATCGGTACACGCTTGTCCCAGCGATGCAGATAATAGAGATCGATCGCCTCGACGCCGAGCCGCGCCAGGCTTTCGTCGCAGGTCTGCTTCAGACGTTCGGGCGAGCCGTTGAGATCGCGTTCCTCGCCGCGCGTCATCCCGCATTTGGATGCGAGCACGATCCGGTCGCGATACGGCTTGAGCACGCGCCCGACCAGCCGCTCATTGTGGCCGAGCCCGTAAACCGCGGCCGTATCGAAAAACGTGTAGCCGGCCTCCACCGCGCCCGTCAGCACGCGCTCGGCCTGCGCCTCGGGCGGCGGCGGACCATAGGCATGCGAAAGGCTCATGCAGCCGAGCCCGATGGCCGAAACGTCGAAAGGGCCGATTTTCCGTGTCTCGGGCATGGAGCATCTCCGCTGTTCGCTGTCGATTTGTGGAGCAGGGCGATAGAAGAACACAAGTATCGTCTGCATTTGTTTCGCATCGCAAGCCGGCCGGTGAGGTGCCGATCTTCGTCGTATTCGACGATTGATCTTGTTACAGTCCCGATATGCGATGCGTGACCGGCCGGTCTCGTGTCTTTACGACACCGGAAATATTGGAGCCTCTCATGCCGAACAAACTGGAAATCAGCCGTCGTCACCTGATGATGGGCGCCGGAGTGGCGGCGACCGCTTTCGCGGCCGGCGGCGTTCATGCGCGCGCCGACGAAAATTCAGCCGCACCGGACCTCACCGGCAAGTCGATCCTCATCACCGGGTGTTCGTCGGGCTTTGGCCGTCTCGGCGCCGAGCACTATGCGCGTCTTGGCGCAAAAGTGTTTGCGACGATGCGCAACCTGCCGCGCCCCGAAGCCGACGAATTGATGGCGCTTGCGGCGCGCGACGATCTCGACATCACCGTGATCGAAATCGACGTGACCTCGGACGCGCAGGTCGAGGCAGGCGTTGCCGAGGCGCTCGCGGCGGCAGGCGGCGCGATCGACGTGCTGGTCAACAATGCCGGCATTGCCCTTTCCGGACCGATCGAAGTCCAGGACATCGAAGCCACGCGGTTGATCTTCGACACCAATGTGTTCGGCGCGCAGCGGATGATCCGCGCCGTACTTCCGGCCATGCGCGCGGCCGGCGCCGGGCAGGTCTTCAATGTGACCTCCCAGCTTGGCCGCCTCATCGTTCCGGGCCTCGCACATTATTCGCCGACCAAGTTCGCGCTCGAGGCGCTCAGCGAGCAGCTCGCCTATGAGACGGTGACGCAGGGCATCGAAGTGACGATCGTCCAGCCCGGCGGCTACCCGACGAAGATCTGGGAAAACTCGGTTGCCCTCGCGGCCGCGCTCAAGTCCCGCACGCCGGAGGAATTGCTCGCCGCCTATCCCC
This sequence comes from Alphaproteobacteria bacterium HGW-Alphaproteobacteria-11, assembly GCA_002841195.1. Taxonomy (GTDB): domain Bacteria; phylum Pseudomonadota; class Alphaproteobacteria; order Parvibaculales; family Parvibaculaceae; genus Parvibaculum. The sequence continues at coordinate 7,761 of PHEO01000008.1, read as the reverse complement.
AGATGACCGCGTCCATGGGCGTCGCGAGCGGCGGGGGCGGCGACACGGACCCGATGGATGTTCCGCGCGCGATCGCCGAAATCATCGCGATGCCGGCCGGCGAACGCCCCTTGCGGCGCGCGGTGCACCCGGTCGCGCGCCCGCAGGAACCCATCAACGAAGTATCGGCGCAGCAACAACTGGCAATGCTCGGCGGCTCGCCCTACGCCCCGCTAATCAAGGCGGTGCTGACACGCTAGGCCGGGATCGGAATCCATGAGACGGAACGGAACGTCGCCAATAAGATCGGCCGGGATGGGTTCACAGCGGTGTTTCATATCCGATGCTTGATCGCGATTGGCTGTTCTTCATTTCAATTGGACTGATCCTGACCCTAGGGGTCGCGAGCATCCCTCTAACTGAGCGCTATCGCGGCTCCAGTGGCGAATACCACAACGCCTCCCAGATACATTCCGAAGCCGACCCAATCTCCCCTGAAGCTCTTTCTGAGGCCTTCGGAGAAGCGCAAGCCGCCTATGCCGAGGAACATGCCGACCACGGGGAGCAACGCGCCGAGCGCAACCTGGTGGCGCAAGAAGAAATGGCCAAGTGGGCCTACGGGCTCTTCTGGGTTTCGCTCATAGGCGTCGGATTGTTGGCCGGAACCTTTTGGGAGGCTTTGAGAACTGCTAAGGCCGCCGAGGCTGCCGTCGCCGCCGCCAACAAAACCGCTCTGGCCGCTATCGCCGCCACTGAAATCACCCGAAAAGACTTCATCGCTACGCATCGTCCAAGAGTGGTCCTGAGAAACTTTCACATAAGCGATGAGATTATCTCGGATAGCCCCATTGTTGAGGTTGTGATTGCAAATGCTGGAAACACCCCTGCCTACATAATGAAAATTGGCTCCGATATTCCCGCTCGCATGAAGGAAAATGGAAATTGGCTTGGTCTGGCCGCCCGACCAAAAATCCTTCCCAACCCAATTCGCCTGGATGCAGGAGAAGAATACGAATTTTCTGTTGTCAGAAACTCCGTCCTTGAAGGTGAGGACTGGTGGAAAATCGATGGTGGAGAAGCCGAGTTTTACTTGATCGGCGTCATCGTCTATCGCGACGAAAACCAGACCACTCGCAAGACGGGCTTCCTCCGGGTTTATGACACTGAGCGCGAAACCTTCGCGCGCCCCCATGAGGACGAACCGGAATACAATTATTGCGACTAGGTTTCGCCCGCGCCCTTAGTCATGGCGCGGGCCTGACGTTTCATGGCTTGGCCAGCCGAAGCCCGTCAGGGCGAAGGCTGGCTGGGGGACTAGGACCCGCGCGACCGTCAAAAAAATTAGCGATAACAAAGGCTTAACTTGGCTATTGAGGCTGTGTAACACACCTCTGCGTTACACTCAATCAGGCAAACAGATAATCTGTATAGGGAGCGACCGTGAATCATCAAAGCGTTCCGCGTCACCTTATTAGGTTCGAGACGCAATGGAATCGCTAAATCAGGACATGTTACCCACTGCGCATTTCGAAGACGCACCCCTGCGTCGGCGAATGTGTTGGCCTTGGTCGAGAAACCGTTGTGCGCAAAGGTCTTCGAGACAAAGGGGAAAGGTACGAGCCGTCAATTTGGGGATTGTTCCCAATTGAACTCAGATAGCAGAATCGCAATTGCGTCAAACTCGGCTTGGAAGTTCTGTAAAAGCGTCTCCATAGCTTTCGCCAGTGCCTCCGAATCGTGGATATCATCAACACTCTCTTGATTATCTTTGAGGAACTTCGAATACTTTTTGTTTTCGCCGTCTGCTCCATTTTGGAGACGTATTTTTAATGTCTTGTTTTCGGTCAGCTTCCTGATTCTTTCGATCAAGGCCTTTCGATGTTCGAAATCTTCAAGCGGACCGACCTCAGCGTATAGTGTAACGGTTCCTTTGACGCCGTCGCTATCTGTCGACATCTCCAACCATGAAATTAGCGGAAAGCCCGCCCACCATTTTTCACACCCCTTCCAGCTACCTCCTTTCTCCTCAAGAGCCTCATGCCAAGTGATCGGAAGAAAGCTCAGCAAACGACCCGTCAGTCCGAAAAACACGTATTTCTGATTCTTAATCTCGACGCACTCAATGCGTTGAGGGTTTTCTCCAAATAGACTCCTTGCCGCGATCACAAAGCCCGAGCCGGGTCCATGTTCCATGACAAAATCCAAAACTTTCTTGTGCTCTCGGTATATCTGCCTCGCCAGCCGCTCCATTTCAGTGCGTTCTTCACTCATCCCTGTAATTTCCTCAAGAATCTCCAGATAGTGGTCCAAAAAAGTTTTGACCTCCGATGAAATCTGATCCTCACTCTGCTTTATCAGGCGGGATAAAATCCTGCGCACCGCTCCATATCTGATTGGAACAAACTCTTTATGCGCGGGCTCTTCGTCTTGAAGTGTCAGAAATATACCTCGCACATCTGACGGCTCTCGTCGTCGCGAATATCTTTGCCGGACCTTGTCGACATACCTTTCAAGTTGTCCGATTCCTTGTTTGCTATCGATTTTATTCTCGATAATGAAGGCCCAGCGGTTCACTTCACTATAGAGGAAGATGTCGATGTTGAGCCATTCGCATCGCACCTCGACATCTCGTAAATCGCTACTGGAAATATCCAGAGCCGATGGCTTTCCCATTGCGCTGTGACCGCGCAAAGCCTCTCCCAGAAATGCCCTTAGAAATTCCTCGCCTAGCCCGTGCGTTTCCCGAGGATCCAATAGCCATGCGAGAATTGCCGAGTGACGAATCTCCATCCGCTCCATCTTCATTACCCGGATCGGATTGAAGCGATTGAGATAAGCGGTGATACAATCCAAGCTCTCGTTATTGACGAACAGGCTTTCCATTTCGTCTGGAATGGGTTGCTCGCCGCTTTTCTGAGAAGTGCTGATCATTCCTCTTCCTATCCTTAGTTCAGAAACGACAGACCCGAACAGATAACGGCGCCCGTGCGAGCATCAAGTATCAGTGGCCCTCTCTCGCCGGACCTGATGTCTTCAATATCAAATTTCCAAGCTCGCTTTTCGGAACCGCAATACGAATCCGTTACAAGATGTTGACTCAGGATTGCTGGGGGCACTTCATTTCCACTCTCACCGTGGGACCCACTCGACAAGATGTTAGTTGCTCTTTTGAAAGCAGATTCTTGTGTTATCGGAAGCGGGGGGATGCTGAATCGCTTTGTTTTCCCGTCATCGGAACTTTTAAAAGCTCGCAGTCTATCGCGACATCGCTAATTCCCGGGTCATCCGGATGTATCTTGACGACCTGCTTCACTCCGCCTTCTAGCGTAAATTCATAAAGAATACTTTCGCCTCGCTCTAACTCCAGCCCCTTGAACTTAGAGTCGGTGATCGCGTTTCTGTAGCGGGGTATCAACCTATTCCACTCCGCCTCCGCACTTCCAACTCTTCTGCCGTAGTGAACGAAATCGAAGGAATCCAGCCCGAGCGCGATGTCCTTGGCCTGTTGAAAGATATCGACATCCGCAGGACGCTGCAGTTCCCAGCCGCTATTGTCTCTGGCATCAAAAAAGACAAACTCAATTCTCAAACTCCCTGACTTACAGGAAGCGGTCATTTCGGTTTTGACGGGATAATTTATGGACCGCCTGACAGCGCGATGTATCACTTCGTCGGTCATCGGATCGATCTGCTTGACCGACCGCCATTGCGTCGGAGCGGACGCCCTGAAACCCTCGCCTGCCATGAAGTTCTGGAAATTTCTGAGAAGAGAAGACGAAGCGTCGCCCGAATAAAACCAGAACACAAAAGAAAGCCCCACAACAAGGGCAAGCAGCGATGTAATAGCGTCCCTCATAAAGCGCATCCCCCGTTCCAAATAGTGTTAAATGACACAATACCCCGTTCCTGCGAAGGAACCAGCCCTGCGGGAATATGATACGCGGTGAGGGCAGACCCAAACGATCCGGAAACAGAAGGAATCCTCCACCTAGCCACTATTTTCGAAGAACCGGGCGACGAGATCGCGGTCCCGTTCCGCGACCAGTGGTAAAAGCCGGGGCACAAGCGCCCTTGCCGCGACGGGCTCGCGGCGGAAAAAGGCCAGCAGGGCTCCGCCTAAGATGATCTTCGCCCGGGCATCCTCTCGGCGGCTGCGCTCGCGCTCTTGAGCTGTAAGCGCGCGGATTCTCAGGTCAAGCCGGGCCCGCTGCGCTTCGAGCACCGCGCGCCGCTCGTTAGGCGACTTCTTCGCCGTCGCTGTCGGCAGATTTGGCATCGTTTTCCGCCTCGATCTTGCGAAGCTGCGCGAACTCCTCCAGAGCAATCGCCAGCAGGCGGGCGCGAACTCTCTCTTCCATTTCGAGAGCAGCAAGCGCATCACGCACGGCAGCTTGCTCATCCGTGGCTTTATGCCCGAGCGATTCCCGAAGCGACCAAATCCATCCCAGCTTTGGGTTGAAAGAGATAATCGCCGCGACGCCCCCTTTCGGCGACCAGAGGCGAAGGAATTTCTCTTTCCACTGCCAATGCCACCCTTCGACCGATTTGCCGATCATGATTTTCGTCTCCTGTTCTGGTTTTTGCCTCCTGTGGACTTATGAACATCAACGGAGAAAGCAAGCGAGGGCAGAAAACCCGAAGGGCGCAATTACGCATCGCCCTTCGGACGACGCATCGCGGTCAGGGCTTGAGCCCCGACACCCCCGCCCCGGCGGCACGAGGAAACGAGAATGGCAATCGGGTTCCTTCGCATTGCGAAGATATCGCGCAACAAAGGGGCGAGCGCATGCGCAAGGATGGCCTATGTCATGCGCGCACGCATCGAAGACCCGCGCACCGGGATGGTTCACGACTATACCGGCAAGGGAAGCGCCGACATGCTGGCTGCGGGCGTCGCCGGTTGGAACGGTGACGCGGTCAGCCTCGCACACGCTATGTCGACAAGCGAAAAGCGTTTGGACGCTTGCGAGGGCCGAAGCGTCATCATCGCGGTGCCTCACGAACTGGCAGTCCCGCAAGCCGCCGAACTAGTTGCCTCATGGTGTCATGACATCAACACGCGCCACGAGGTCGCTTGCGCGTGGGTGCTTCACGCTCCAGACCCGGACGGCGATGCGCGAAACATTCACGCGCATGTCCTTGTTAGCGGACGCCGAAGCGACGGCGAAAACCTCGGAAAGAAAGCCCGCGAGCTTGACGACCGCAAAAGCGGCCCTGCGATGATCGAGCTATGGCGAGCCGCATGGGGGAAAAGGAGTGAGGAAGCCCTTCACGCCGCCAATCGCTTCGCCCGCGTCGATATGCGCTCATGGGCGCGTCGTCTGACCGCTGACGGCCTGCCGGTCGAGCTCATTGAAGGAGACGAGCATCTTGGACCTGCCCGTACGGCTATCGAGCGTCAGGGCCGCCCGACTGCGGCCGGTGGAAGGAATAGACGCCGCCGTCGCCATCGTCGCATGGCGCTTGGCCTGCTGGACGAGCGGGCGGCGGCGGGCGCTGAAGACGGCCGCAAGGCAAGGACGCGGACGAGCGCAATGGAAAGGGAACCACAAGAGAAATCGAAAACGGCAGTTCCGAATCGTAAGGGCGCTCCCGGCGGCGGTGGAGAGGCAGCCAAGGGTCGCAAAGCCGTCCGAGCGGTGGATCGTGTCATCGGCGGCCTGCTGGACGAGGTAGCAAGGAGCGCGCGGGGACGCGACGACGAGCGGTAACGCTGCATTTGTCACTGGCCTGTCAATACGGTTTTAAGGCGCCAAGTAGTTGTTCGCACGCGCACTTTGTCGCCTTTGTCTTTGGCGGGTGGGGGGTGTCGGCGAACCCAGCTTGTGTGTCGACGCATGGGGCATAGATCGAGGACAAGTTCCAGTCAGTAGTTAGTAGGCGATCATGTCCCGTAGATACAAAGACCCTCGTCAGCAGCCGCTCCCGATTCCGGATATTCAGCGCCTCATCGTGGCGGCAGACAAAAGCGATGAGGCACGGAATACCTTGCGCGCCATGTTGCGCGTCAAACGGCGGGACCCGCGCGTCTGGCGGGGCCACAGTGTAATCCCACCCGGCTCAGTCCTTGACGCCGTTTGTGAAACCTTTCGGCGCGAGACGGACATCCCCCTCGAACTGCCGCTCATGGCCGTCATGTCGTTTGTATCCGGACGGTTGTTGAAGGCGGGAGTGAAGATCGACTTGAACGGCCAAATGATCGATCCGACGCTTTGGACGGTTGTCCTGGCGCCGAGCGGCGCGGGTAAAACTTTTTCAACAGGCCGTGTCATGGACATGACGGGCAACACCGAGCTTTTTCCCGAACCGGCTTCCGCCGCGCGATTCATTCAAGATTTAGCGACATCGAATCGGTCGATCTGTGTGCGCGACGAGTTCGGCGCGTTCATGCGCTCGCTTGACCAGCAGACCTATCTCGCCGAAATGCGTGACTACCTGCTTCGGCTATACGATGGGCAGACGCTCACACGCCGCACGAAGACGGAGCAAATTACGGTTGAGAACCCGGCATTGACCATTTTGGGCCTGTCGGTTTTCGAAAGTTTCAAGAATTGCGTTCCGGCGGAAGCGCTCGTCGACGGGTTCGCCCAACGATTTAATTTCGTGGTTGCTCCGGCCGATCCTGCCCGCAAGGCCGAAGACTTTCCGCTCTACGATGTCAGCTCCCACATGCCCATGCTGCGCCGCGCGTGGCTGAAGGTCGAGAGCGTTCCTCTTCATCCCACTTATCGTGTCGCGCCGGAAGGAATTGCGGCTTTCAAGGAAGCGTTCAAGGCCTTGCGTCCCGTCGATGAAGCACTCCCTTTGTCCTTCTTTCGGCGCGTTATGTTTTCCGCCGTCAGATATGCGGCTGTCTACCATCTCATCAATCTGAATGAGGGAGATGAGCTCGCGGCGGAGGATTTCGCGTGGGCGGGAAGAATGGTCGCGCTTCACATCGAAGACGCGAAAATCCTGCTCGACGATTATGGACTCGGCGAACTGGAACGCCTCTTGCGGCGAGTAGAAGAGGTCAAGGCCAATATCGCCGCGTCAGGCGTCCGGTGTAAACCAAGAGACCTTATCAGACGGATTTCAGCTATCCGGACAGCCGAGCAGGCAAGGTCGCTCCTTCGGCTTGCGGAAGAAAGTGAATAGGGTGCCTGCGAAGGAAAACCTTGGGATATGAGTTCGTTTGTCGGCTACGCCAAGCTATTCGAACAAAAATAAAAATACCCGCTCTGCCTGCTTTTTTTCGCTCGTTTTGAAAACAGCGAACCATATTTTTTCCACGGCCGACGGTCATTGGTCGCCGGACAGGCAGACTGGAGAATGAGCAGGACACCCCTCATTTTCACAGTCGGTAGTTGGTAGGAAAAAGGCAACTGGATATGGGCATCGACGTGAACAAGGGCAAGAGCACCGGACGGGGCGACGAATGGTATACGCCAGCGTGGCTGATCGAGGCACTGGGCGAGTTTGATACGGACCCTGCCGCGCCGGTTCAAAATCACTGGACGGCGAAGACTTGCTATACGAAGCGGGAGAACGGGCTTCGACTGCCGTGGAACGGCCGGACCTTCTTGAATCCCCCCTATTCGAAGATCGACCCGTGGATATATCGCCTTACGGCGCATCGCAATGCTATCGCATTGGTATTTGCTCGGATGGATACGCAATGGATGGACCAAGCGTTGTGTTTCGCGGACGGCGTATGCTTTCTGACGGGGCGGATCAGTTTCGTGGACATCAACGGCAAGGGGTCGAAGTCTGCGAATGCTCCCTCCATTTTGCTCGCATATG
>PHEO01000232.1 GCA_002841195.1 Alphaproteobacteria bacterium HGW-Alphaproteobacteria-11 | reverse complement strand
GGTATTTCGGCCGGCCGCTCGTCCAACACTTATCGCGGTCTGGTCAGCGTTCACCGAAAGGCGGAGAACGTTCGCAATTTCACGCAATGCGACAGCCTGCTGATCGGCGATCGTTGCTCGGCGCACACGGTTCCCTATATCGAAACGAAGAACCCGAGTGCGGTGCTGGAGCATGAGGCGACGACCTCGAAAATCAGCGAAGACCAGATGTTCTACTGCCGGCAGCGCGGCATCGGGGAGGAAGAGGCGGTTGCGCTAATCGTCAACGGCTTCTGCCGCGACGTGTTGCAGCAGCTGCCGATGGAATTCGCTGTCGAGGCCCAGAAGCTTGTCGGCATCAGTTTGGAAGGCAGCGTCGGCTGACGCTGAAATGTGGAAGTAGTGAATATGCTTGAGATCAAGAACCTGCATGTGTCGGTGCACGGCAAGGAAATTCTGAAAGGGATCGACCTCAACATCCGTGCGGGTGAAGTGCATGCCATCATGGGTCCGAACGGTTCCGGAAAATCGACGCTCTCCTATGTTCTGTCCGGTCGTGAAGGCTATGAAGTAACCGAGGGCTCGATCCGCTTCAAGGGACGCGATCTCACCGAATTGAATGTTGATGAACGCGCTGCGACCGGCATCTTTCTCGCATTCCAGTACCCGATCGAGATTCCCGGCGTCACGACCATGACCTTCCTGAAAACGGCACTCAATGCGCAGCGCAAGGCGCGCGGAGAAGAGGAACTCGACGCGGTGCGCTTCCTGAAGCTGGTGCGCGAAAAGGCAAAGCCGCTCAATGTGCCCGACGAGATGTTGAAGCGCGCCCTGAATGTCGGTTTTTCGGGCGGCGAGAAGAAGCGCGCCGAAATACTGCAAATGGCGCTGCTGGAACCCGCGCTTGCCGTGCTCGACGAGACGGATTCCGGCCTCGACATCGACGCGCTGAAGACGGTTGCGGAAGGCGTCAACGCACTTCGAAGCCCGGAGCGTGCGATGCTGGTCATCACGCATTATCAGCGGCTGCTTGACTACATCGTTCCCGACGCGGTGCATGTGCTTTCCGGCGGACGCATTGTCCGGAGCGGCGGCAAGGAACTGGCGCATGAGCTTGAGAAGTCGGGCTATGCCGCCTATGACGCCGATGCGGCGTGAGGAAAGAATGAACGACAAGACCGCGCAGTCTTTTGCAGAAGCATATGATCGGGAGCGCCCGGCGCTGCCCGGCGCCGATGGCTGGCTGGCGCGCCGCCGCGATGCAGCATTGAAATCCTTCGTCGAGGCCGGCCTGCCGCACCGCCGGATCGAAGAGTGGAAATATACCGATCTGAGGCAGGCGCTGGAGAAGGCGGCATTCGCGCCTGCGCGTGCGCATGAAGGCGCGGTCGTTCTGCCTGACACGGCCGCGGCATCCGCCTTCGCCGCGATTGACCGCCATGTTGTCGTCTTCGTCAACGGCCGCTATCGGGCCGATCTTTCAAAGGCCGTCCGCCTACCGAAGGGTGTTGAGTTGCATTCGCTGGCCGACGTGTTGCACGAGCAATGGGCGAAGGATCTTGTTGAACGCCGCTTCGACGATGCGCGCCAGTCCGAAGACATCGTCGATCTCAATACGGCTTTGATGCGCGACGGCCTGGCCCTGCGCATTCGAAAAGGCGTCCGCCTCGACAAGCCGCTGCATCTGCTTTTCCTGGCCGCCGACGATGGTGCGTCGCACACCCGCAACCTGATCCTGCTGGAAGAGTGCGCGGAAGCGACGATCTTCGAAAGTCATATCGGCGCCGGCGTCGCCTTTGCCGACATCGTCACCGACATTGCGCTGGGTGATGACGCGCGCCTCGCGCATGTGAAGCTTCAGGACGAGGCCGCGGGCACCGTTCATCTGGCGACCCTGCGCAGCCGCCTCGCCGCGAAGTCACACCTGTCGAGCTTCACGCTGACACTTGGCTGCGGTGTCTCGCGCACGCAGAGTTTCGTCCTTTTTGCTGGCGAGGGTGCCGAGGCACATGTCAACGGCGCCTATGCGTTGAAGGCGACACAGCATGCAGATCAGTTCTGTGTCATCGACCATGCCGTGCCGGGCTGCACCAGTCATACGCTGTTCAAGGGTGTGCTGGATGGCGCGTCCGAGGGCGTTTTTCAGGGCAAGGTCATTGTGCGGCCCCACGCTCAAAAGACCGATGGCCGCCAGATGACGCATGCGCTGCTGCTGTCGCGCGATGCGGCGATGAATGCCAAGCCCGAACTCGAGATCTACGCCGACGATGTGCAATGCGCGCATGGTTCGACGGTCGGCGAACTATCGCGCGACGCGATTTTCTTCCTGCGCTCGCGCGGCATTCCGGAAGCGGAGGCGCGCCAGCTCCTTGTGTCGGCGTTTCTCGATGAGGCGTTGGACTTTGTGCCGCATGATGCGGCGCGCGAGGCGTTGAAACTGCTCGCCGCCGGGTGGTTTGCGGACGGGGAGGGCAGGGCATGAACAGTCCGGTTCTTAAATCCGAGACCTACGATGTCACCCGCATCCGCGCCGACTTCCCCATTCTGTCGCGCGAGGTTTATGGCAAGCCGCTGGTCTATCTCGACAATGCCGCGTCGGCGCAAAAGCCGAAATCGGTGATCGATGCTGTGGCACAGGTCTACAGCAGTGAATATTCGAATGTCCATCGCGGCATGCACTACCTCGCCAATGCCGCGACCGAGAAATTCGAGGAAGCGCGTGAAACGGCGCGGGCATTTCTGAATGCGGCTTCGACGGATGAGATTGTCTTCACTTCAGGAGGCACCGACGCGATCAACCTGGTTGCGTCGTCATGTCTGGCGCCGCGCATCGAGCCGGGCGACGAAATCATCCTTTCGGTGCTTGAGCACCACTCAAACATCGTGCCCTGGCATTTCCTGCGCGAACGTCACGGTGCTGTATTGAAATGGATACCGGCAACGGATGAAGGCGATCTCGATCTCGACGCCTATGAAGAGCTTTTTACGCCACGCACCAAATTCGTCGCCGTGACGCAGATGTCGAACGCGCTCGGCACAATCACGCCGATGAAGACGATGATCCGCATGGCACATGAGCGCGGCGTGCCCGTGTTGGTGGATGGCTGCCAGGGCATCGTTCACCTGCCGACCGACGTGCGCGATCTCGATTGCGATTTTCTGGTAGGTACCGGCCACAAGCTTTATGGGCCGACGGGCATCGGCCTGCTTTACGGAAAATCGGCGCATCTGAAGACGATGCGGCCCTATCGGGGCGGCGGCGAGATGATCCGCGAGGTCGGCATGGATGGCGTCACCTATGCAGCGCCGCCGCACCGCTTCGAGGCCGGCACGCCACCCATCGTTCAGGCTATTGGTCTTGGCGCGGCGCTTTCCTATATCGAAAGTGTCGGCCGTGAGCGGATTGCGGCCCACGAGGCGGATTTGAGGGACTACGCGACCCGACGCCTGTCGGAAATCAACAGTCTGCGCATCGTCGGAACGACGAAAGCGAAGGGCAGCATCGTCTCGTTTGTGATGGACAATGCCCATCCGCATGACATCGCTACCGTCATCGACAGGGCAGGCGTCGCGGTCCGGGCGGGCCATCATTGCGCCCAGCCGGCAATGGAGCGTTTCGGCGTCGGCGCGACGACGCGGGCATCCTTTGCGATGTACAATACACGCGACGAAGTCGACCGGCTGGTCGACGCGTTGATCGACAGCAAGAAGTTCTTTGGATAACGGATCATGGCCGAAGACGCGAACATGATGGAAAACGCGGATGTGGCGCCGGCCGGCGCCGCCGAGGCGCCGCGCGCCTCGGCGATCCCGCAGGAGGAGATTGACCAGATCACCGACGACATCATTGCCGCGCTCAAGACCGTCTACGATCCTGAAATCCCGGTCGACGTCTACGAACTCGGCCTGATCTACAAGGTCGATATTTCCGACGATCGCGACGTCGTCATCGACATGACGCTGACGGCGCCGGGATGTCCGGTGGCCGGCACCATGCCGATCATGGTCGAGGACGCGGTTCGGACCGTCGAAGGCATTGCCGACGTGCGCGTCAACATGACCTTCGATCCGCCCTGGGATCCGAGCCGCATGTCCGACGAAGCGCGCGTTGCGCTGAACATGTTCTGATGGAGCCGACAATGGCGAGACAAATGCCCAAAGCGATCACATTGACGGAAGCCGCAGCCATGCGCATGAAGGAAATCATGGCTGCGTCGGACGGCAAATATATCGGCGTCCGCATCGGCGTGAAGAACGGCGGCTGTGCCGGCATGGAATACACAATGGAATATGCCGAAGCCGCCAACCCGCTCGACGAGGTGGTTGAGGATCGCGACGTCCGGATACTGATCGACCCCAAGGCGATCCTGTTTCTGCTCGGCACCGAGATGGACTATGAGGAGGACAAGTTCGCCTCCGGCTTCCGTTTCAACAATCCGAACCAGACCGACGCCTGCGGTTGCGGCGAAAGCGTGACCATCGTTCCGGCGACCGCCTGACCGTCATGGCGGTCAGCGCCGAATACAAGGAG
>PHEO01000231.1 GCA_002841195.1 Alphaproteobacteria bacterium HGW-Alphaproteobacteria-11 | reverse complement strand
GGTGCCGCGACCGCCGCACTGGTCGGGGTTCCGGATCGTCCCTGTACGGATCGAATTCTGGCGCGACCGGCCTTTCCGCTTGCACGACCGGCTGGTTTTCGAGCGCGAAACCGACGGTGCGGCATGGCGCACGGCACGGCTTTTTCCCTGATTCACCCCTCTCTGTCACGAAACTGTCAAAAAACTGTCACAAATCAGATTGAGCGGCATTCTCGATGAACGCGGACGGCCCGACAAAAAAACTTATCCCCGATTCTGCCGCCCAAAACGGACAGCTGATGCGCCGCGCGACCTATGCGGCGGTCGCGGTCGCCGTCTTGTTGGTCACGGTCAAGGCTGTCGCCTTCTGGATGACGGGCTCGATTGCGATGCTCGGCACACTTTTCGACTCGCTGCTCGACGGCGCCGCCTCGCTTCTCAATCTGTTCGCCGTGCGGCATTCGCTGACGCCAGCCGACCGCGAGCACCGTTTCGGACATGGCAAGGCGGAAGCCCTGGCCGGGCTCGGACAGTCGTTCTTCATTTTTGCATCCGCCGGATATATCACCGTTGCGGCCGTCTTGCGGCTCATCGAGCCGGTGCCGGTCGCGCAATCCGGAATCGGCATCGCGGTGACGGTGTTCGCGATCGTGGTGACGCTCGGCCTTGTCGCCTATCAGCGCCATGTGGTGCGGCAGACCAACTCGCTGGCCATCGAGGCGGACTCGATCCACTACCGCGGCGACCTGTTGATGAACCTGTCGGTCATCGCGGCGCTGCTGCTGTCGGGCGTCTTCGGCCTGCACCGCGCCGACCCGCTTTTCGGCATCGTGATCGCAGGCCTGATCGCCTGGAGCGCGACGAAGATCGTGATTGCGGCACTCAATCAGCTGATGGACCGCGAACTTTCGGACGCCGAGCGTGAACGCATCAAGGAGATCGCGATGGCGCATCCCGAAGTCGTCAATCTGCACGATTTGCGCACCCGCGCCTCGGGCACGCAGAGCTTCATCCAGTTTCACCTCGAAATGGATGGCGCAATGACGCTGATGGACGCGCACAGGGTCGCCGACGAGGTGGAGCGCGAGATCATGGCGGAATTTCCGGGTTCCGAGGTCATCGTCCATCAGGACCCGGCCGGCCTCGAAACGCCGACACGCCTTGAGCGGATGTGAGGCGGGTTTGACCGGCACGGCCGACAGGGCGACGATCGACTTCCTTTCGCGGCCCGAAAGCTACGGATTGCCGCCGGACACGCCGGTCGCGCATGTCGAAACCCATATCTCGCATGTCTTTCTCGCCGGCGCGCGCGCCTTCAAGCTGAAAAAACCGGTGCGCTTCACGTTTCTGGATTTCTCCGACATTGAAAAACGCCGCGCGGCCTGCGAGACCGAAGTGACGCTCAACCGGCGCACGGCGCCAGAAATCTATCTCGGCGTCGTGGCGCTGCGTCGGACGCGCGCGGGCTTGCAGCTCGGCGGCGCGGCGGGCGCGGTTGCCGACTGGCTGGTCGAGATGCGGCGCTTCAAGGCCGACGGGCTGCTGGCGACAATGGCGGACGAGGGGCGGTTGCCGCTGGCGCTGGTCGAGCGGCTCGCCGCCGACGTGGCGCGCTTCCACCGCGCGGCGGAAGTGAGGCGCGACGCCGGCGGCGGCGCGGGCTTTCGTGAAATCGTCGCCGGCAACAGGGCCGACATGGAGCCCCATATCGGCCCGGTGTTCGAGGCCGGCCGCGTCGCCGAAGTGGATGAGGCCTGCCGCGCGCTGATCGAAAGCCACCATGCGCTGATGGACGCGCGGCGCGATGCCGGCTGGGTGCGCCATTGCCACGGCGACCTGCATCTCGGCAATGTCACCGAAATTGACGGGCGCCCGGTCATTTTCGACTGCATCGAATTCAACGACCGCTTCGCGCGCATCGACGTGCTCTACGATCTGGCCTTCCTGCTGATGGATTTGAGATTCCGCGCGCGCGCCGACAGCCGCCTTGCGGCGCATGCCAACCGCGCGCTCAACGCCTGGCTCGATCATCTGAACGAGGCCGAAATCGCGGCGGCGCTGGAAGGGCTGGCGCTGCTGCCGCTTTTCGTCGGCACACGCGCCGTCATTCGCGCCAAGGTGGCGGCCGCGCAAGAGGAAGACGCGAAGGCGCGCGCCCATCTCGATTTTGCCGCCACGGTACTGAAACCGCCGCCGCCGCGCCTTGTCGCCGTGGGCGGGCTGTCAGGCACCGGCAAGTCGACGCTGGCAAAGGCGCTGGCGCCGTCGCTCGGCGGCGCGGCCGGCGCGGTGCATCTGCGGACCGACATTATCCGCAAGCGGATGTTCGGCGTCGAAACGCTCGACCGGTTGCCCGACACGGCCTATGCGCCGGGCGCCGGAGACCGGGTCTATGCGGAAATGCTGCGTCAGGCGCGGATCGCGCTCGAGGCAGGGCAGGGCGTGCTGCTGGACGCGGTGTTCGCGCGCCCGGAGGAGCGGCAGGCGGCGGCGCGGCTCGCCGCCGGTCTCGGCGTTTCCTTCACCGGGCTCTGGCTCGACGCCGCCCCGGACGTGCTCGAAGCGCGGGTCGCGGCGCGCGAGAAGGAAGGCCATGACCCGTCGGATGCCGGCGTCGAGGTGCTGCGCAAGCAATTGGCCTATGACCTCGGCGAGATGACATGGACGTGTGTGGATGCGTCCGGGACGCCCGAGGAAACGTCGCAGCGCGTATTGAGCGCTCTCGACAGAAACGCCTGAACCGGGGAACACTGACTGACGGACCGATGCGTTGCAGTCTTAGTTGTCGCTTGACAACCAGTTTTCCTTCCTCTATCTTATTCCATGAGGCGACATGGCTGGACGTTCGCGTCATCCGCACAAGGAGATCGAACAGGCGATCCGCTATGCCGAATTGGCGGGCTGGAGCTTCGTGAAGGGAAAAGGCCACTGCTTCGGCTATCTGCGTTGCCCTTGGAACGACGAGACTTGCCGCTGCGGTGAATTCTGTCAGTTCTCGGTGTGGAGTACGCCGCGATCCCCTGAAAATCATGCGAGACAGATCAGGCGGCTCGTCGATCATTGCAAATTCATGCAGGACGAGCCGAGTTAGGCGGAAAAAGCGATGACCGTTTATGAGTTCAAGTTGATCTTCGCTCTTTCGGAGCCGTTCGACGATCCGGATGATGTCGTCAACGCTCTGTTCGAGGCCGGTTGCGACGACGCGATCGTTGGCGTGGGCAAGCGCGACAGGATTGCGTTGAGCTTCTCGCGCAATGCAACGAGTGCCGGACAGGCCATCGCCTCTGCCGCGCGCGAGGTCCGCGAAGCGCTAGACGGCGCGGAACTGATCGAGGCGAAGCCGGACCTCGTCAATCTCAGCGATATGGCCGAGATATTGGGCTATACGCGGCAGAATATGCAGAAATACGCGGTCAATGCGGGGGTGCCGTTTCCCTTTCCGGCGCATGTCGGCGCGCCGGATGTCTGGCATCTCTATGATGTGCTTTTGTGGCTTCGCGATGAAAAAGGCGTCGTGGTGGAGGAGAGCCTCGTCGAAACGTCGCTTGCCGCCGCTGAGGTCAACGCACGGCTTCAGAGCGAGCGCCTCGCCATTCAGCAACGCCGGGTCGCGGTATAGCCGGCCCGCTGGCGCCCGCCCGGCGCTTCCTTTAGATTGCCGCCCATGACACAGATCGAGAATTCGGAACGCAGGACGCTGATCCTGACCGGCGCCAGCCGGGGCATCGGCCACGCGACGGTGAAGCGCTTCTCAAGCGCGGGCTGGCGCGTCATCACCTGTTCGCGCCACCCCTTCCCCGAGGACTGCCCCTGGGAGGCGGGCCCGGAGGATCACATCCAGGTCGACCTCGCCGACCCGAAAAACACCGAAGAGGCCATCGCCGAAATGCGCGTGCGCCTGAAGGACCAGGGCAGCCGGCTGCACGCGCTGGTCAACAATGCGGCAATCTCGCCCAAGGGCGAGGGCGGGGCGCGGCTCGGCGTCTTCGAGACCGGGCTCGATGTCTGGACGCAGGTCTTCCAGGTCAATTTCTTCGCCTCCGCCATGCTGGCGCGCGGCCTTGTGGCGGAACTGAAGGCGGCGCAGGGCTCGGTCGTCAACGTGACGTCGATCGCCGGCGAGCGCGTGCATCCCTTTGCCGGCACCGCCTATGGCACCTCGAAGGCGGCGCTGGCGGCGCTGACGCGCGAAATGGCCGCCGAATTCGGCCGTATCGGCGTCCGCGTCAACGCCATCGCGCCGGGCGAAATCGACACCGCGATATTGTCGCCCGGCACCGAAAAGATCGTCGCCGAAATCCCGATGCGCCGCCTCGGGACACCGGAAGAAGTGGCCAAGACGATCTATTTTCTGTGTACGGATCAGTCGAGCTACGTCAACGGCGCCGAAATCCAGATCAATGGCGGCCAGCACGTTTGAGGCGCGTCTGATTCCGGCCCTTTGCCAAAAATAGAAGTGTCATCCCGGCGAAAGCCGGGATGTGGATTCACATTTGAAGTGCAACAGTTGGATTGAGAAGATTTCGGCTGGGGTGCGGAAGTCAAGGCACTTTCGCGGGGTG
>PHEO01000230.1 GCA_002841195.1 Alphaproteobacteria bacterium HGW-Alphaproteobacteria-11 | reverse complement strand
ATTGCCGAAGCGTCGGGCCGCATCACCGCCGAAACGGCGCCCGCCATCGCCGCCTCGGGCGTCGATCTCATCTCCTGCGGCTGGATCACCCATTCCGCGCCCTGCCTCGATGTCGGGCTCGATTTCGATTCCCTCACGGCATCCTGACGCCGCGCGTTCGCCCTTCCCCGCGCACTGAAACTGGACTACGGTCCACAAAATCAGAACAACAAGCGGGAACGATCATGGGACAGGCGAACGGACGGAAATCCATCTTCATCACCGGCGCGGCGTCGGGCATGGGGCTCGAAACGGCGCGGCTTTTTCACGGCAAGGGCTGGTTCGTCGGCGGCTACGACGTCAACGAGGCGGGGCTCAAGGCGCTCGAAAAGGAAATCGGCGCGGAGAACTGCATCGTCGCGACGCTCGATGTCACCGACAAGCAGGCCTATGACGCCGCCGTGGCGAGCTTTGGCAAGGCGACCGATGGCAAGATGGACCTCCTCTACAACAATGCCGGCATCGGCGCGGGCGGGCTTTTCGCAGATATGGACTTCGCAGAAAACATGCGTGTGGTGCAGGTGAATTTCGTCGGCGTGCTGAACGGCATCCACGCCGCACTGCCGCTGCTGAAGGCGACGGAGAATTCGCTCTGCTTCACCACCTCGTCGTCGTCGGCCACCTATGGCATGCCGGGCATTGCCGTCTATTCGGCGACGAAGCATGCGGTGAAAGGGCTCACCGAAGCGCTTTCCATCGAATTCCGGCTGATCGGCGTGCGCGCGGCGGATGTGCTCCCCGGGCTGATCGACACGCCGATCCTGCCCGAAGGCACGGTTGCCAATGCGCCGAAGGAAGGCATGTTCCGCGCCATTCCGCCGGTCGAGGTCGCCAAGGTGGTGTGGGAGGCTTACGGCTCGGACAAGCTGCACTGGTATGTGCCGCCGGAGCTTGTGGAGCTCGACAAGATGGCCGGCAATGCACCCGAAATGGTGCGCGACCAGATCGCCAATTCGGGGCCGCTGGCGCCCTTGCTCAAGGAAATGGAAGCGGCCGCGAAAGGCTGAGGATCAGGAGCGGTTCTCGCGGCGCGGCTTGCTGTAGAAAATGTGACGGCCGATCTTCGCCACCTCGACCATACTTGCCGCCCAATAGGGCTGCACATAGTCGGCGTGGTAGAACATCGCCGGGCCCACTTCCGCATCGTCGAGGCGGCCCATCGTCACATATTCAGCCGTGCGCATCGCCTTCGCCCAGGCGCGGCGCTCGTTCGGCACCTTGCTGAGCGTGCGGTCGCAGGTGAAGGAGAACTGGCAGCCCGTGTTGCGGGTCGAGCCCTGATAGACGACGCCGCAAATCGTGTCGGGATAGTTTTCCGAACCGACGCGGTTGAGAATCACGCGGGCGACGGCAAGCTGGCCGCGCGCGCTCTCGCCCCGGGCCTCGAAATAGATGCCGACGGCGAGGCAGCGGCGTTCCTCTTCCAGTACGCGCGCCTTCACCTGCAACAGCGGCGAGGCGACATCCATCGGACGTCCATGCGCCGGCAGGATCACGGCCGCCTGCTGGAGATCGGCATCGAGAAAAAGCGTGTCGTTGGAGAAGGCGCCGGCGAGGTCGCGGCCGTGAACAGGCGCGAAAGCCATCATCGGCGCGGTGTCGGCACGGGCTTCGACCACGGGCGTCTCCGTCGTCATCGCGCCCAGCACGGTCGCGGAGACCGCGCCCAGGGCAACAACGCCGAAAGCCGCATAAGCAGCCCCGGAAAAGATGTGGCCCAGATCGAGCCAATCAACCAACCTACGCATCGTTCTCTAATCCGTCGCTTTGTTGTTCATTCAGACCTTGGGACAGCGCCTCTCTTCGGAGGCTTCGGCCCGGTTCCTTTTCGGGAACCTTGCAAGATCCACGGACAGCACCGCTCTACGTGCCAGAGCCCGATGCCGGATCGACACCTGGGCAAATATTTACGCACTCATCAGCTGCCGGGAGGTAACACGGCGATTCGGGGCTCACAATGTCATAGTTGCCACACCGTTAGCGCAAACCCCTATGTCATTGTCTGCAAAAGAGTTTTTGCCTGTGACAAATTGTACACCCGCGCCAGGGACCGGAATATGTGCCGCGATATTCATGTTAATGGCGCACATTGCGCGCGACTCAAACGTTAATGAGAATGTCGCAATTTCGACACAAACATTAATCGTCTGTACACGATCAAATCCCGATACGGGATTGTCCGCTTACGGATGTCTCAGGCGGTGCTGCCGGCCGTTCCCGCGGCGGCGCCCATGTGCAGCGCCGCCTGGGCGGCGGCCAGGCGGGCAATCGGCACCCGGTAGGGCGAGCAGGAGACATAGGTGAGGCCGACTTCCTCGCAAAAGGCGATCGAGGCCGGGTCGCCGCCATGCTCGCCGCAGATGCCGAGCTTGATGCCGGGCCGGGTGGCCCGTCCGCGCTCGGCGGCGATGCGGACAAGCTCGCCCACGCCGTCGCGGTCCAGCGAAACGAAGGGGTCCTGCATCAGAATTTTCTTGCCCAGATAGTCGTTCATGAACTGGGCAGCATCGTCGCGGCTGATGCCGTAGGTCGTCTGCGTCAGATCGTTGGTGCCGAAGGAAAAGAACGCGGCGCTTTCGGCGATTTCACCCGCCATCAGCGCCGCACGCGGCAGCTCGATCATCGTGCCGACGTGATAGGTCAGACCGACGCCGTGCTCCTTGCCGATTTCGGCCGCCACCGCGTCGATGCGCGCCTTCAGGAAGTCGAGTTCGGTTTTCATGGCGACCAGCGGCACCATGATTTCGGGGATGACCGGCGCACCGGTTTTCTTCGCGGCCTCGAGCGCGCCCTCGAAAATGGCGCGCGCCTGCATCTCGTAGATCTCGGGAAACGAAATGCCGAGGCGGCAGCCGCGATGACCGAGCATCGGATTGCTTTCGGCAAGCTCGGCCAGGCGTCGCACCAGCTTGTCGGCCGGCATGCCGGTGTCGGCCGCGACCTGCGCGATTTCGGCTTCGCCTTTCGGCAGGAATTCGTGCAGCGGCGGATCGAGCAGGCGGATCGTCACCGGCAGGCCGTGCATGATCTCGAACAATTGCCGGAAGTCGTCGCGCTGCATCGGCAGAATCTTGTCGAGCGGGGCGCGGCGTCCCTTCGCGTCGTCGGCGAGGATCATCTGGCGCACGGCGACGATGCGGTCCTCGTCGAAGAACATGTGTTCGGTGCGGCAGAGGCCGATGCCTTCGGCGCCGAACTTGCGCGCCGTCTCGGCGTCGTGCGGCGTTTCGGCATTGGTGCGCACTTCCATGCGGCGATGCTTGTCGGCCCAACCCATCAGCGTCGCGAAATCGCCGGAGAGCTCGGGCTGCAAGGTCGGGATTTCACCTTTCAACACCTGACCCGTCGACCCGTCGACCGTGATGACATCGCCCTTTTTCACGGTGACGCCGGAGGCCGTGAACGTCTCGGTCTTGTAGTCGATGCGAATGGTGCCTGCGCCCGACACGCAAGGCCGGCCCATGCCGCGCGCGACGACCGCCGCATGGCTCGTCATGCCGCCGCGCGTCGTCAGGATGGCCGCGGCCGAATGCATGCCGTTGATGTCTTCGGGGCTTGTCTCGACGCGCACCAGAATGACCGACTTGCCGATCTGGCGCATCGAGGCGGCTTCCTCGGAGTTGAAGACGACCTCGCCCGAGGCGGCGCCGGGCGATGCCGGCAGGCCCGTCGCCAGCACGTCGCGCGGCGCATCGGGGTCGAGCGTTGGATGCAGCAACTGATCGAGAGAAGCCGGATCGACGCGGGAGATCGCCGTCTTCTCGTCGATCAATTCCTCGCCCTTCATCTCGACGGCGATTTTCAGCGCCGCTTTCGCGGTGCGCTTGCCGGCGCGGGTCTGCAGCATCCAGAGCTTGCCGTCCTGCACCGTGAACTCGACATCCTGCATGTCGGCATAATGCTTTTCGAGGCGGTCAAAGACGGCGGCCAGCTCGGCGAAGGCGCCGGGCATCGCCTCTTCCATCGAGGGCTTCTTGTCCTTGGCGATTTCGCGCGCCTTTTTCGTCAGGCTTTGCGGGGTGCGGATGCCGGCCACCACATCCTCGCCCTGGGCGTTGATCAGGAATTCGCCGTAGTAGTCCTTCTCGCCGGTCGAGGGATTGCGCGTGAAGGCGACGCCGGTGGCCGAGGTCTCGCCCATATTGCCGAAGACCATCGCCTGAATGTTGACCGCCGTGCCCCAGCTTTCGGGAATGTTGTGGAGGCGGCGATAGGTTTCGGCGCGGCGGTTGCGCCACGAACCGAAGACGGCCGAGATCGCGCCCCAGAGCTGCTCGTCGACATCCTGCGGGAAGGGGCGGCCGAGCTCTTGCTCGACGCGCGCCTTGAAGAGCGTGACGATGTTCTTCCAGTCGCCGGCGGAAAGCTCGGTGTCGAGTTTCAGCTCCTGCTCTTCCTTGAAGTATTCGAGGATCTCTTCGAAATTGTGATGCTCGACGCCCAGCACCACGTCGGAATCCATCGCGATGAAGCGGCGATAGCTGTCATAGGCGAAGCGTTCGTCGCCCGCCC
>PHEO01000229.1 GCA_002841195.1 Alphaproteobacteria bacterium HGW-Alphaproteobacteria-11 | reverse complement strand
TACGGCGCGCTGGCGAAGGGCCTGCTCTACGAGGCGGGTGAGTTCCTCAGCGTCCACGAATACAAACACGTCAACCGCTGGACCGATCAAATCGCCGAACGTCCGGCGGTCAAACGCGGCCGCATGGTCAACCGCGCCTGGGGCGACCCTGCAAGCCAGCTCCCCGAGCGTCACGACGCATCGGATTTCGACAAGGTCGGAAAGACGGGCACATAATCCGGGCGGCAATTGCATGACATGACGTGACGGCGCGGAAGGCGGATAAAACCCCAAAATGAGTTCAACGGCCTTCCGTCCGGGCATTCAGGGCTTGCGCGCCGTCGCCGTGCTGACGGTGTTGATCTTTCATGTCTGGCCGGCTGCCATGCCGGGCGGCTATGTCGGCGTCGATGTCTTCTTCGTCATCTCCGGCTATCTGATTACCGGCCTGTTGTTGCGCGAGCTTGAACGCGACCGCACCATCGGCATCGCGCGCTTCTATGCGCGCCGCATCCGCCGCCTGCTTCCTGCCTCGACGCTGGTGCTGGTTGCCGTCGCCCTGCTGACCTTCACCCTGCCGCCCTCGCAATGGCGAGGCATCGCATGGGAAGTCGTCGCCAGCGCGCTTTATTTCGAAAACTGGTGGCTCGCCGCGCAATCGGTCGACTATCTGGCCGCCGGCAACGCGCCGGGGCCGTTGCAGCATTTCTGGTCGCTCTCCATCGAGGAACAATTCTATTTCGTCTGGCCGCTGCTGATGATCGCGGCCGGCGCGCTCTGCGCGCGCCGCAACTGGCCTTTGCGCCCGGTGCTCGGTGCGGTTCTCGGCACGGTCTTCGCAGTCTCGCTAGCCCTGTCGGTTTACGAAACCATCCACGCGCCGCAAGCCGCCTATTTCGTTTCGCACACCCGCTTCTGGGAACTGGCGCTGGGCGGCCTGCTTGCGGTCGCCGGCGCGCGCGCGATGATACAGGGCGAAGCGGCGAAAATCGTCGCGGCGCTTGTCGGCCTCGCCGCCATCGCGGCCTCGGCGATGCTTTACTCCGGCGTCACCGCCTTTCCGGGTTACGCCGCGCTGCTGCCGACGCTCGGCACGGCGCTGGTCCTGATGAGCGGCAGTGCGGCAGCGCGCTTTGCCCCGCACCGCCTGCTCGAAAACCGCACCGCCATGTGGATCGGCGACCTTTCCTATTCGATCTATCTCTGGCACTGGCCGGCGATCGTTTTCTACCGCGCATGGACCGGCAACGTGCCCGGCCTTTGGGACGGCCTCGCGCTGATTGCCGTTTCGGTCTTCCTCGCCGCGCTGTCGAAACACTACGTCGAGGATCGTTTTCGCGAACGTGGCGCAACGCCCACCATCGCCCGCAGCCTCGCGGGCGGGTTTGCGACGATCCTGCTCTGCCTCGCATCGGCTTCCGTCGTCTTTGCGGTCATCGAAAGCCAGCGCCCCGGCGAATTGACGGCGCGCGACTATCCGGGCGCCGCCGCCCTTACCGACGGCGCGCCGGTGCCGGCCGGCATCGCGCCCGCGCCGCCGCTGTCGCAGGTGCTCGAGGATGTCGCCGCCGCCTATTCGAACGGTTGTCATCTCGACATCGGCGATGCAGAACCGCGCGCCTGCGGCTACGGTGCGCCGGACGGCGGCTTTCACATCATGCTGATCGGCGACTCCCATGCCGCAAGCTGGCTTCCGGCCTTCGACAAGCTGGCCGGCGCGCGCGGCTGGCGCATGACCGCGCACACCAAATCCGCCTGCCCGATGGTCCTCGGCAGGCTCGCCAAGGATCCGTCATGCTTCGTCTGGGGCGAGAACATGCTGCGTGAAATCGCGCGCGAGAAGCCCGATCTCGTCGTGCTGGCGATGTCGGCCGACAACATGATCGTTGGCAGCGGCACGCGCGAGGCGCGATTCCCGCTGCTGGTCTCCGCCATGCGCCGCACCGTCGAGGCCCTGCACGCCGAAGGCGTAGCCGTCGCGGTCATGCGAGACACGCCGCGCTTCGCCTTCGATCCGCCCACCTGCCTCTCCGCCGATCCGGGCTGCGCCGCCCGCGAGGCCGATGCCTTCCCGCTGCCCGACCCGATGCCGTCCGCTTTCGGCCGCGATCCCGCCGTGCCGGTGATCGACATGACGCACGCCTTCTGCGCCGATGGCACATGCCCGATGGTCGTCGGCAACGTCACCGTCTGGCGCGACTACCACCATTTCACGCAAACCTACGCCCACACCCTCGCCCCGGCCCTCGGCCGCGAACTCGACAAGGCAATAGCCGCCCTCGCCAGCGAGCCCCAACGCGCCGCCCGTTGATGCGGCTGGGAGGCGTACTCCGGCACTTGTTGTGCGAACGTTTCTCTCACCCCCGCCCCCAATTTCGTCTTTGCCGGGCTTGACCCGGCAACCCAGGAGCCGCGCTTCGCGCGGCGTCTCTCTTCACAAAGACTCCTTGATCGAAACGCAAACTTCTCGTACTTCGCGTCTTCGCCTGCAAACGCCTGCCCCTGTCCTTGCGCGCGTCGCCCGCCAAAGCGCACGCCCCTTCACCCCACCAGCCTTGGTCCCTTCCGCGCCGGATCGTGCAGCACCGGCTTGAAGAACATGCCGAGCTGCAGGCTCTCGGCAATCCGCCCCGCCTTCTCGATGAAGCGTTCGGCCACCTCCGGCGCGCAGACATCTTCGGCCGTCTCGCGGAACAGCATCAGCCAGCGGTCGAAATGTTTCGGCGTCACCTGCTTCAGCTTCAGATGCGCCCGCATCGGCTGGCCCTTGTAGCGCCCGGTCGTCAGCATCACGCTCGACCAGAAGTCGATCATCTTCAGGAGATGCGGCTCCCAGTTGTCGCCGATCACGCCGTCGAAAATCGGCCCGAGCACGGCGTCCGCCCGGATGCGCGCATAGAAGGCGCGCACCAGCCGCTCGATCTCGGCTTCGTCGGTCACCGGCCGGTCGTCGTCCTTGCACCACACACCCTGGCTGTCCGTCATCGCCGCCTCCATAACATGTATTTCAGATATATATTAAATCTGGACAGGTTCGGGCCCGAAGGCAATACTTCGCCGGCGCCGCCGCCTGCGGCATATCGTCGGCAACGCACGGGAAACCGCCATGCGCCTCACCCTCCACACCGACTACGCGCTGCGCCTGTTGATGTATCTCGCCGTCAAGCCGGACGGGCGCGCGACCATCCGCGAGGTCGCCGAGACCTACGGCATCTCGCGCAATCATCTGGTCAAGGTCGCTCATGAGCTCGGCCGCGCCGGCTTCGTCGAAACGCTGCGCGGTCGCGGCGGCGGCCTGCGCCTCGCCCGCCCCGCCGAAGCCATCGGCATCGGCAAGGTCGTGCGCGCGATGGAGCAGGATTTTCGTCTGGTCGAATGTTTCGATCCGCAGACGGATCGTTGCCGCATCAGCCCGTCCTGCCGGCTAAGGCGTCTGCTGCGCGAGGCGCTCGAGGCTTACATGGATGTGCTGGGCAATGCGACGCTCGCCGATCTCGTCGAGAAGCCGAAGCCGCTCCGCCGCCTGCTGGCGCTCACCGCCTGACGGTCAGCCGTAAGAGAAGCCCGATCGCGGCAACAGCCGCGCCCGCTCGCGCCGTTCCTCGGCACGCGTCTCGTCGCGCCGCTCATCGCTGCGGTCGCTCGTCCGCAAACTGTCGCGGCCTTGCGGGATCGGATCGAGCGACGCGAGGATCTCGACCACCGCCGGCGTCAGGTGCAGCGTCGCACCGTAGCGCTGCGTTCCACTTGTCCCCGCATTTGCGGGATAACTCGGGCTCGGCAGGCTCGCCCCCCGCGTCGCATATCCGGTCCGCGCACGCGCCGCCGGCGCCTCGAAATGCCCCTCGGCGCGGTTTGTGACAGTTTTGTGACTGTTCGATGACAGTGGCCGGTTTTCGGCTGCTGCGGCGAACCGCGTCGCGTCGGTATTCTCGTGTTTGCCGATCAGGTTCGCATAGACCTCGGCGGCGCTGCGCGCACGTCCCGAACGGTCATAAAAGATCGACTTGTTGGCCGCCGCCGCCGCCGGGAAAAGCGTGTCCGCACGGGCATTTGGCGTGTCCTCGGCGGCCGAGATCAGCTTCGCCGCGCCGCCCGCGCCAAGGAAATGCGCGATGTAAAGTTCACCCTCGCTGGTCGCCCGTCCCAGCCGGTTTTCGAGCAAATCCGCGCTTTCCTGCGTATAGGCGCCCGCCATCAGCGCCGAGGCGCCGGCATCGAACCGCAAGGCAAGAATTTCCTGCCTTTCGGCAGCATTTTCCACCACATAGCGGCCCCCCGGTGTGCGGCCGATAGCCTCCGCATAGCTGCCGAGCCCGAGCTCCGCACCATATTTCTTCAGCGTGCCGAGCCAGCTCTGTTCGGTGAACTGGAACAAACCAGATGCGCTCGAAGTATTTGATTTTGCTTGATGATCCAGACTCGACTCGCGCATCGCGGTCTTCAGCAGATAGTCGAAATCGGCGCCCGTCCGCTCGCTCGCTTGCGCCAGCGCGGCATGGATCGTCTGCGGTCCGCCAATGATTTCGACAAGGCTCATCAAGCCATTCCTCTTCCGTCTCGCAGAAGATGTCGCAAGCCCCGTGCCATTCGCTTTCGGCGGGGTTCCCGCATTTTTTTAAGGAGCG
>PHEO01000228.1 GCA_002841195.1 Alphaproteobacteria bacterium HGW-Alphaproteobacteria-11 | reverse complement strand
CGTTCGCTCCGTCGTGAAGCCGCTGCTCGAAATTCTCGCCGGTATCCCGACCATCGTCTACGGCTTCTTCGCCATTCTGACCGTGGCCCCATTCATTCGGGAATGGGGCATGTCCATGGGATTTTCGGTTGCCTCCAACAGTGCGCTTGCGGCCGGCGGCGTCATGGGCATCATGCTGATCCCCTTCATTTCGTCTTTCTCCGACGATGCCATTTCCGCCGTACCGCAATCGCTGCGCGACGGCGCCTATGCGCTGGGCGCGACGAAGGCGGAGACCGTTCGCCAGGTGCTGCTGCCCGCCGCGCTGCCCGGTATTGTCGGCGGCGTGTTGCTCGCCGTCAGCCGTGCCATCGGCGAGACGATGATCGTGGTGATGGCCGCCGGTCTTACGGCCACGCTCACCGCCAATCCGCTCGAGGGTGTCACCACAATCACCGTGCAGATCGTAACGCTGCTCATTGGCGATACCGAGTTCGACAGTCCCAAGACGCTCGCCGCATTCGGTCTCGGCCTCGTCCTCTTCCTCGCGACCCTCGCGCTCAACGTCATCGCGCTCCAGGTCGTCAAGCGCTATCGGGAACGCTATGAGTGACAATTCCGCCGCCAAAATCCGGACCGGCACCTGGTATGAGCCGGATGCCAGTCTGAAGCGCCGCTATGCGGCAGACAAACGCCTGCGCATGTATGGCGTGGCCGCCATCGTCTTCGCGCTCGGCATGTTGACAATTCTGGTGGGCACGATTGCCTCCACGGCATTGCCCGCTCTCACTCAGACCCACGTTACGCTGCAGGTGGAACTCCCCGCCGAAGCAATCGACCGGTCGGCCCCGCGCTCTGCCGGCTATCAGAAGATGCTCGCCGATACGATTTCGCAGCTCTATCCTGAAGTCGACACGCCCCGCGAACTGCGCCAGCTGCGCCAGCTCTTTACCAATAATGCGCAATACATGCTGCGCGACATGGTCGTGGCCGATCCCTCATTGATCGGGCAGACCATCGATTTCACGTTCCCGATGTCGGATATCGGTGATCAGCTCCACAAGGGCGGCATCGACCGCAATCTCCCGCCGGACCAGCGCCGCGTCAATGACGAACAGATCGGCTGGTATGACCGTCTGGTCGAGCAGGACCGCATTACGACGCCACTCAATACCGGCATGATCTTCAATGCCGACAGCCGCTTCCCCGAACTGGCGGGGCTCTCGGGCGCGCTGGTCGGTTCTTTCTATGCGCTGCTGATCTGCTTCCTTGTGAGTTTTCCCGTCGGGATTTCGGCCGCCGTCTATCTGGAGGAGTTCGCGCCGAAGAACCGTTGGACGGACTTGATCGAGGTCAACATCAACAATCTGGCAGCCGTACCCTCCATCGTCTTCGGTCTGCTGGGCCTCGCCGTCTTCCTGAATTTCTTCGGCATGCCGCGTTCGGCGCCGATCGTCGGTGGCCTTGTGCTGTCGCTGATGACGCTGCCCACCATCATCATCGCGACGCGTGCCGCTCTGAAGGCTGTGCCGCCCTCGATCCGCGAGGCCGCCATCGGCGTTGGTGCCTCGAAAATGCAGACGGTCGGGCACCATGTGCTACCGCTCGCCATGCCCGGTATTCTGACCGGCACGATCATCGGTCTGGCGCAGGCGCTGGGCGAGACGGCGCCGCTGCTGCTGATCGGCATGAATGCCTTTATCACCGCCGCGCCTGACAGCATGTTCAATCCCTCCACCGCGCTGCCGACCCAGATCTATATCTGGGCCGACAGCCCGGAGCGCGGCTTCACCTCGCGTACTTCGGCGGCAATCGTCGTTCTGCTCGGGTTTCTGGTCTGCATGAACGCGATTGCGATTTACATGCGCAAGCGGTTTGAAAGAAAGTGGTGACGGACATGACGGTAATGGAAACCACTGGTACGTCGGGAATGGTCATGACGAAGACAGTCGAAGACATGGATGTGCTCGCCGAAACGGCATCCCGTGCCGGCGCGCATGACGTCAAGGTGGCGGCAAACAAGGTGTCCGTCTTCTACGGCGAGAAGCAGGCGCTGTTCGACGTGAGCATCGATATTCCGGCGCGGCAGGTAATGGCCTTTATCGGTCCGTCGGGTTGCGGCAAGTCGACGTTCCTGCGCTGTATCAACCGCATGAACGACACCATCGACATCTGCCGCGTGACGGGCCGAATCGAGATCGATGGTGCGAATGTGTATGATGCGAAAATCGACCCCGTTCTTCTGCGCGCCCGCGTCGGCATGGTTTTCCAGAAGCCCAATCCGTTTCCGAAGTCGATCTACGACAACATAGCCTACGGTCCGCGCATTCACGGCAAGGCGAAGGCCGGGTCGGAGATGGACGCCATCGTCGAAAAGAGCCTGCGCCGCGCCGGTTTGTGGAACGAGGTGAAGGACCGCCTGAGGGAGCCCGGCACCGGCCTTTCCGGCGGCCAGCAGCAGCGTCTCTGCATCGCACGCGCCATCGCGGTCAATCCCGACATTATCCTGATGGACGAGCCCTGCTCGGCGCTCGACCCGATCGCGACCGCGAAGGTCGAGGAATTGATCGACGAACTGCGCGAGCGCTATACCATCGTCATCGTGACGCATTCGATGCAGCAGGCGGCTCGCGTGTCCCAGCGCGCGGCCTTCTTCCACCTCGGCTATCTGGTCGAGGAAGGCGAGACCGAGCGCATGTTCACCAATCCGTCCGACCAGCGCACCCAGGATTACATCACGGGCCGCTTCGGCTAGAGCCAACAGGAGTGACGGACGTGACCCAGCATATCGTAAAGTCCTTCCAGGAAGAACTCGACGCCCTGGCAACCAGCATCGCCCAGATGGGCGGCCTCACCGAAGCGCAGCTTTCGGCCTCGATCGAGGCGGTCGTCAGGCGCGACGCGCAACTCGCCGAACGCACGATCCGAGAGGACCAGCGCATCGACGCGCTGGAAGCCGAGATCGAGTCGCACGCGATCCGCATGATCGCGCTGCGCCAGCCCATGGCGGCCGACCTGCGCGAGGCAATTGCGGCGATCAAGATTTCGATCGACCTCGAGCGCATCGGCGATCTGGCCAAGAACATCGCCAAGCGCGCGCTGGTGCTGCAGAACGAATTTGAGGGCGCCAACAAGCTGATTCAGGGCATCGCACGGATGGGGCGTCTCGCCCAGCGGCAGTTGAAGCAGGTGCTCGACGCCTATTCCAACCGCGAGGCCGCCGCTGCCATGGAGGTCTGGCGCGAGGACGAGGAGATCGACGCGATGTACAACTCGGTCTTCCGCGAACTGCTGACCTACATGATGGAGGACCCCCGGACCATCGGGGTTTCGACCCATCTGCTCTTCATTGCCAAGAATATCGAGCGCATTGGCGACCATGCCACCAACATTGCCGAAACGGTCGGTTATCTGGTCACCGGCGAATGGGTGCAGGACGAACGGCCCAAGGGCGACACGACGAGCACGACCGCCGTCGGCGCCGGGAACTGAACAAAAAAGGAGGAATCATGTCCATGGTGCTTGCCCATAGCGGCGAAGAGGATCAGGATTCCGTCGGAAACGAACGGAACCAGTTCGAGAGGCGCATGAAACCGACCGTAATGATCGTCGAGGACGAGGAGGCGCTGCTGACGCTCCTCCAGTACAACCTCGACAAGGAAGGCTACAAGGTCGTGACCGTCGCCGATGGCGAGGAAGCGGTACTGCTTATCAAGGAGACGCCGCCCGATCTGGTGCTGCTGGACTGGATGCTGCCGAGCCTGTCGGGCATCGAGGTCTGCCGGCAACTCCGCGCCCGCAACGAGACGCGCAACCTGCCGATCATCATGATCACCGCGCGCGGCGAGGAGGGCGACCGTATCCGCGGCCTCGACACCGGCGCCGACGACTACCTGACCAAGCCCTTCTCGATGACGGAGCTGTTGGCCCGTGTCCGCGCCGTGATGCGCCGCATTCGTCCCGCACTGTCGGAGGACCTTGTAACCTTTGGCGACATCATCGTCGATCGCGCCGCGCACCGCGTGCGGCGCGGCGAGCGGGAGGTGCGGCTTGGCCCCACCGAGTACCGCCTGCTCGACCATTTGATTCAGCATCCCGGCCGTGTCTTCAGCCGCGAGCAATTGTTGGACGCGGTCTGGGGCTCGGATGTCTATGTCGAGGCGCGCACGGTGGACGTGCATGTCGGCCGCCTGCGCCGGGCGCTCAACGACAAGGGCCAGAAGGACCCGATCCGCACCGTGCGCTCGGCCGGCTATTCGCTGGACGATCAATTCCTGGCCTGACGGCTTGCGGCAATGAAAAACCGGCACACGCGATAGTCGCGGTGCCGGTTTCCTTTTCCCCTCAGACGCCCCGAATGGCGGCCGCCTAGCTGACCAGGCGGTGGTCCTTGGTGCGCGGCCGTTCGCGATTGCGCCGTGCCTGCGCCGGCTGATAGGCCATCCGCGCATGTTCGGTGCAGTAAGGCGAGCCATTGTCGGCGCCGCGCCCGCAGAAATGAAACCCCGGCCGTCCCGGATCGCCGATCGGCCATTTGCAGGTGTGCTCGGTCAGCGTCAGCACTGTGGCGCGCTGGCTCGGCTCGAGCATCCGTTCTTCCTGTGCGGCGGGTTCGCTTGCCTCCGCCGTCTCGCGCACGGCGCGCTCTTCCGGGCGCGCCTCGCCG
>PHEO01000227.1 GCA_002841195.1 Alphaproteobacteria bacterium HGW-Alphaproteobacteria-11 | reverse complement strand
GGCATGGCTTACGAGGCGATGAACAATGCCGGTTCGATGGACAGCCGCCTGATCATCATTCTCAACGACAACGACATGTCGATTGCCCCGCCGGTCGGCGCGATGAGCGCCTATCTGGCGCGGTTGCTGTCGGGCGGCGCCTATCGCTCGATGCGACATCTCGCCAAGCAACTGGCGCAACTCCTGCCGAAGCGATTGGAAGAAAGCGCCCGCCGCGCCGAGGAATATGCGCGCGGCATGGCGATGGGCGGCACATTGTTCGAGGAGCTCGGCTGCTACTATGTCGGGCCCATCGACGGCCACAATTTCGATCACCTGTTGCCGGTGCTGAAAAACGTGCGCGATGCGGGCGAAGGCCCGATCCTCGTTCATGTCGTGACGCAGAAAGGCAAGGGCTACGCGCCCGCCGAGGCCGCCGACGACAAATATCACGGCGTCTCGAAATTCGACGTCATCACCGGCGCGCAGGCGAAATCGACCGCCAACGCGCCGAGCTATACCAAGGTATTCGCGCAAAGCCTGATCGCTCATGCCGAGCGTGACGACAAGGTGGTCGCCATCACGGCGGCGATGCCGTCGGGCACAGGCCTCGATCTCTTCGGCCGGCGCTTCCCGGCGCGCACTTTCGATGTCGGCATCGCCGAGCAGCATGCGGTGACCTTCGCGGCGGGTCTTGCGAGCGAAGGTTTCAAACCCTTTGCGGCCATCTATTCGACTTTCCTGCAACGCGCCTACGACCAGGTGGTGCACGACGTGGCGATCCAGCGCCTGCCGGTGCGCTTCGCCATCGATCGCGCCGGGCTTGTCGGCGCCGACGGACCGACCCATGCCGGCGCCTTCGACGTCGCCTATCTTTCCTGTCTGCCGGGCTTCGTCGTCATGGCGGCAGCCGACGAACTCGAACTGATGCACATGGTGGCGACCGCGGCGGAAATCGACGACCGGCCGTCGGCTTTCCGCTATCCGCGCGGCG
Organism: Alphaproteobacteria bacterium HGW-Alphaproteobacteria-11; assembly: GCA_002841195.1. Classification (GTDB taxonomy): domain Bacteria; phylum Pseudomonadota; class Alphaproteobacteria; order Parvibaculales; family Parvibaculaceae; genus Parvibaculum. Next base: position 3,675 of record PHEO01000227.1, on the reverse strand, counting down.
AGGGCATCGGGCTCGAATTGCCGGAAATCGGCACACCGCTCGAAATCGGCAAAGGCCGCATCCTGCGCGAAGGCACGAAGATTGCGATCCTCTCTTTCGGCACGCGGCTTCAGGAAGCGCAGAAAGCCGCCGATCAGCTTGGCGCGATGGGCCTGACCGCGACGGTCGCCGATGCGCGTTTCGCCAAGCCGCTGGACGAGGAACTGGTCGCGCGTCTTGCCCGCGAGCACGAAGTGCTGATCACGCTCGAGGAAGGCGCGGCCGGGGGCTTCGGCAGCCATGTGCTAGATTTTCTGGCGCGTTCCGGCGCGCTCGACCGCGGCTTGAAGGTGCGCCCGATGGCGCTGCCTGACATCTTCATCGATCACGATAAGCCCGAAAAGATGTACGACACGGCGCATCTCAATGCGTCGCAGATCGTCGAAACGGCGCTGATGGCGTTGGGGCTTGAGCGGCAAATCGCGGAAGTCGCGCCGAAGCCCTTGCCGAAACTCGTCTGAGAAATTCGATGAACAGCGAGAAACGCCGCCTCGATCTTGTGCTGGTCGAGCGCGGCCTGGCCCCGACGCGCGCCCGCGCGCAAGGTGCGATCCGCGCCGGCCATGTGCGTGTCGGCGGCAAGCCGGCGGCAAAGCCCGCCGATCTTGTGGACGCGGCCGACGAAATCGAACTGACGGCGCCCGAGCACCCCTATGTGTCGCGCGGCGCGCTCAAGCTGCGCCATGCGCTCGACTGTTTCGGCCTCGACCCCGCCGGCCGGACCTGTCTCGATCTCGGCGCATCGACCGGCGGATTCACGCAAGTCCTGTTGCAGCACGGCGCCGCATCCGTCGTCGCGGTCGATGTCGGTCATGGACAATTGGCGCCGGAAATTGCGAGCGACGCCCGCGTCCGGGCGATTGAAGGAATGAATGTGAAGGACCTGACACGCGCGATCGTGCCCGAGCGCATCGAATTCATCGTTGCCGATCTGAGCTTCATCGGTCTTGCAAAGGCGCTGCCTGCGGCGCTGGCGCTGGCCGAGCCCGGCGCGCCGCTCGTCGCCCTCATCAAGCCGCAATTCGAGGTCGGGCCTGAGAATGTCGGCAAGGGCGGTATCGTCCGCGACATCGCGCTGCACGAAAAAGTCTGTGACCGCATTTCGCGCTGGCTCGAAAATGAAATGAACTGGCGCGTGCTCGGCATCGTGCCGAGCCCGATCGAGGGCGGCGACGGCAACCGGGAATTCCTGCTGGCGGCCTGCCATGACCGTTGAAATCGAGGTCGAAATCGCCGCGCTCGGCGCGCAAGGCGACGGTATTGCCGAAACGCCGGCGGGTGCGCTCTTCGTGCCCTATGTGCTGCCAGGCGAGCGCGTCCGCATTCGGCCGGAAGGCGAGGGAAGGGCAACGCTTGTTTCCGTTCTCGAAGCGTCGCCCGATCGTGTGAAGCCGCCATGCCCGCATTTCACGACCTGTGGCGGCTGCGCGCTCCAGCACATGGCGCCGCACGCTTATGCCACATGGAAACATGCGCAGGTCGAGGCGGCGCTGCGCCCGCGCGGTATCGTTGCCGACATCGACGCCGTTCGGCCGGCACAACCCCGAAGCCGCCGCCGCGCCGGTTTTGCCGCGACACGCAGCCGGAAAACGCTGACGCTCGGCTATCACGCCAGGGCCAGCCACACCATTGTTCCCGTAACGGAATGCCCGCTCGTCGTGCCGGAAATCGAGCGCGCACTTCCGGCGCTGGCGGCGCTAGTCGGCCACGGTCTGTCGCGCAGCGCCCACGCCTCCTTGATGGTGACGGCAAGCGCAAGCGGGCTCGATGTCGCGGTGAGCGGCGGCAAAACGCTCGACGGGCGGTTGCGTGCCGAACTGGCAACGCAGGCGGCGATCGCCGATCTCGCGCGGCTGACATGGGACGGCGATGTCGTTGCCGAGCGCCATGCGCCGCTTGTCGACATGTCCGGCCTGCGTGTCGCCCCGCCGCCCGGCGCGTTCCTGCAACCGACGCTCGATGGCGAGAAGGCGCTGGTCGCCTTGGTGCGCGAAGCGGTCGGTGGCGCGATGCGGGTTGCCGATCTCTTTGCCGGCTGCGGCACCTTTGCGGCGGCGCTGGCGCCGCGCGCCGCCGTTCATGCGGTCGAAAGCGAGACCTCGTCGCTGGCGGCGCTCGCCCGCGCGGCGCGCGAGCAGGGGCCGTCGCTGCGCTTCAAACCGTTGACGACGGAGGTCCGCGATCTGATGCGCCGGCCGTTGCTCGCCGTCGAAATGAAATCCTTTGACGCCGTGATCATCGATCCGCCCCGCGCGGGCGCGGCGGCACAATGCGCGGAGCTGGCGAAATCCGCCGTGCCGGTCGTCGTCGGCGTTTCATGCAATCCGGCGACCTTCGCGCGCGACGCCCGTACATTGATCGATGGCGGCTACCGGCTGGCGCACCTGACGCCGGTGGACCAGTTCCTCTGGTCGCCCCACATCGAACTCGTCGGCGTTTTCCTGAAAGACTGATCGGCGCGATTAGACGGCACGGCCGAGATATTGAGCGATGGCAGCGCGGATCGCTTCGGGCTTTGTGTCGAGCGTGCTGAGCTTGACCGTGATTTGCTGCGGGCCGGTGACGCGCCAGCAACGGTACATCGCGCGTCGCAACGGATGAACCTGCGCCGCTTCTTCGATGGCTGTTTCAAGCGGGCGCCGCAGCTCGATCCGCAAATCGGCGTTGCGGATCGCGCGCAGGTAGCGGTCGACGATTTCCACGCTTGCAATCGCGTTCCACGGCAGGCGCCCGAGCCGCTCGACGACGAGACCGGACGGAGAAATTTCCATCGCCCGGCGGTCGCGCCCGACAAAGGGCCAGTGATAAAGCGCGACGCCAAGCACGGCGAGCGCCCCGATCGTCGCGAGCGCCGGCGTTCGCGTGATCGCATACAAGATCAGGACACCGGCGATCAGGATGCCGCCATAGACGATGCCCTCGCCCTTTTCCTTGGCATAATTGGCCGTCAGCACGGCCGGCGGAACGGCGGCCGGCCGTTGCGCGTCACGCACCGTTCTGACCCCGATGTCTCAGAAGATGATCGGCCAGCACACATGCCATCATCGCTTCGCCGACTGGCACGGCGCGGATGCCGACGCAGGGATCGTGGCGGCCCTTGGTGACGATTTCGGTTTCCGCGCCCGCGGGCGTCACGGTCTTGCGTGGGCTGAGGATCGACGATGTCGGCTTCACGGCGAAACGCGCAACGATGTCCTGTCCGGTCGAGATGCCGCCCAGAACGCCGCCGGCATGATTGGACGTGAAAAGCGGCCCATTGTTGCCGGCGCGCATTTCATCGGCATTCTCCTCGCCCGAAAGTGCGGCAGCCGCAAAGCCATCGCCGATCTCGACACCCTTGACCGCGTTGATGCTCATCATCGCGGCGGCAAGATCGGCGTCGAGTTTGCCATAGATCGGTGCACCAAGACCCGCAGGCGCGCCCGAGGCGACGATCTCGATCACGGCGCCGCAGGACGAACCCTGCTTGCGCACACCGTCGAGATAGTCTTCCCACTCCGCGGCCGCCTTCGCGTCCGGACACCAGAAGGGATTGCGCTCCGTTTCGTCCCAGTCCCAATTGGCGCGATCGATTTTATGCGGCCCCATCTGCACCAGCGCGCCGCGAATTGAAACACCGGGCAGCACGGCGCGCGC
>PHEO01000226.1 GCA_002841195.1 Alphaproteobacteria bacterium HGW-Alphaproteobacteria-11 | reverse complement strand
GCGAAAACGACGTTAGCGATCTAGCGTGCCGGTACAACCGGCATTGGCGGCAGCGTTCTGGAAGCGGCGTTAAAAAAAGAGGGAGGCCGGAGCCTCCCTTTTTTGCATCGTCGCTCGCCGGCGTCAGTCTTCCTTACCGAGCCACTTGTAGACAAGCCCCGCCAGGATTGCCCCCGCGATGGGCGCCGCCCAGAAGAGCCAGAGCTGGTCGATCGCGACACCGCCTTCGAAAATCGCCGGACCGGTGCTGCGCGCCGGATTGACCGACGTATTGGTCACCGGAATGCTGATGAGATGGATCAGCGCCAGCGAAAGGCCGATGGCGATGCCCGCGAAGCCCGCCGGCGCGCGCTTGTCGGTCGCGCCGAGAATGACGATCAGGAAACCGAAGGTCAGAACGACCTCGATGATGGCGGCCGATTGCAGACCGTAGCCGCCGGGCGATTTCTCGGCATAGCCATTGGCCGCGAGACCATTGACCCCGATGTCGTATCCAGCCTTTCCCGAGGCAATGAGATAGAGAAGGGCCGCCGCCGCAATCGCGCCGAGCACCTGAACGACAATGTAGGGCAAGAGATCCTTGGCGTCGAAACGGCCACCGATGTAGAGACCGATACTGACGGCCGGGTTGAGATGACAGCCGGAGATGTGGCCGATGGCATAGGCCATGGTGAGGACCGTGAGGCCAAAGGCAAGCGAAACGCCAACGAGCCCGATGCCCACTTCCGGAAAGGCGGCCGCCAATACGGCGCTGCCGCAACCACCGAAGACAAGCCAGAAAGTGCCGATGAATTCAGCCGTGAGACGTTTTGTCAGTGTCACGAGTTTCCCCCTCAATGTGATCCGCAGCCGCGTTTGCGGCAGACAAGATTAAGCGGGGGACGGATGAATCGTCTACCGGAGAAACAAGAGCAACGCCGCAATGCGCATCCGGCAAACAGAAAAGGGAGACCGAAGCCTCCCTTTCCGATTTCAAATCCACATCCCGGAGCAAGGCTCCGGTGCCCTGCAGGGCCTATGTTCCCTGCGGAGCGGGCGGTGCGGCAATGGGCCCGGTCGTCGGCACGGAGGAAACCGGGCCGATATCGGCCTTTTCGGGTTCGCCGCGTTCGCGCACCGGCAGCTCACCCTTGAGCAGGCCGGAAATCTCGTCGCCCGACAGGGTTTCGAATTCGAGCAGGCCCTTGGCGATCGTATGCAGGTCTTCGATACGCTCGTTGATGACCTTCCGGGCGGTCTCGTAGCCTTCCTCGACGATGCGGCGCACTTCGGCGTCGATCTGGCGCTGAGTCTCCTCGGACATGTTCTGGTGGCGCGCCACCGAATGACCGAGGAACACCTCTTCCTCATTGTCCTGATAGGCGAGCGGCCCGAGCTTGTCGCTCATGCCCCAGCGCGTGACCATGGCTTTCGCCATCTTGGTCGCCATCGAGATATCCGACGATGCACCGGACGTCACCTTGTCGTGACCGAAGATCACTTCCTCGGCGATCCGGCCGCCCATGGCAACCGCTAGGTCGGCCTTGAGTTTGGCGCGCGTGACCGAAAGCTGGTCGCGTTCCGGCAGGCGCATCACCATGCCGAGCGCACGGCCGCGCGGAATGATGGTCGCCTTGTGGATCGGATCGGATTCCGGCATGTGCAGCGCCACCAGCGCATGGCCGCCTTCATGATAGGCCGTGAGTTTCTTTTCCTCTTCGGTCATCACCATCGAGCGGCGCTCGGCGCCCATCATCACCTTGTCCTTGGCGTCCTCGAAATCGGCCATGGTGACGAGGCGCTTGCCGCGCCGGGCCGCCATCAGCGCCGCTTCGTTGACGAGGTTCGCAAGATCGGCGCCCGAGAAGCCGGGCGTGCCCCGCGCAATCGTGCGCGGCTCGACATCCGGCGCCAGCGGCACCTTCTTCATGTGGACTTTCAGAATCTTCTCGCGGCCGATGACATCCGGGTTCGGCACCACGACCTGACGGTCGAAGCGGCCCGGGCGCAGCAGCGCCGGATCGAGAACGTCGGGACGGTTGGTCGCCGCGATCAGGATGATGCCTTCATTGGGCTCGAAACCGTCCATCTCGACCAGCAACTGATTCAGCGTCTGCTCGCGCTCGTCATTGCCGCCGCCGAGACCGGCACCGCGATGACGGCCGACCGCATCGATTTCGTCGATGAAGATAATGCAGGGCGCGTTCTTCTTCGCCTGCTCGAACATGTCGCGGACACGGCTGGCGCCAACGCCGACGAACATCTCGACGAAGTCGGAACCGGAAATCGTGAAGAAGGGCACATTCGCCTCGCCGGCGATGGCGCGCGCCAGCAATGTCTTGCCGGTGCCGGGCGGACCGACCAGCAGCACACCCTTCGGGATGCGGCCACCAAGGCGCTGGAACTTTGCCGGATCGCGCAGGAAGTCGACTATCTCGGTGAGGTCGTCCTTGGCTTCGTCGATGCCGGCGACGTCGTCGAACATCACGCGGCCGTGGCGCTCGGTGAGGAGCTTCGCCTTGGACTTGCCGAAGCCCATGGCCTTGCCGCCGCCACCCTGCATCTGGCGCATGAAGAAAATCCACACCGCGATCAGCAGCAACATCGGGAACCAGGAAACGAGCACGCCGAGAAGCGAAGGCACGTTTTCGTCCGACGGCTTGGCGGTGATCTGGACGCCCTTGTCGTAGAGCCGGTTGACCAGCGTCGGATCGGCGGGCGCGAATGTCGAGAACCGCCGTCCGTCGGTATATTGCCCGGTGATCTTTTCGCCCTGGATCGTCACCTCGCGCACCGTGCCCGCTTCCACATCGGAAAGAAGGCGCGAGAAATTGATCTCGGACGACGTACCGCTTTGCGGCGCCGGCCCCTGGAAAAGGTTGAAGAGCGCGATCAAAAGCAGCGCACCCAGGACCCAGACGGCGAAATTCTTGAAATTGGACAAAGGCTTGACCTTCCCTACCTGACGACAGGCTCGGCTGTGCAGGGGATGTGCCAGAGGCAGCCCCTGCTCTCGACTGTTTCTAATCTATGAGAAACATAGTGACCACATAAAGGTTTACCAAGCCCTTTGGGCGGATTTCCGGCGATCGTCGCGGGACGGCGCGGATGGCGATCAGCCGCGAATATGGGTAAAAAATTCGCGTGGCAAGACAGCCGCCTCGGCCCGCACCGCTGCGTCGACTGTCCCCAAATGAGGCACGGACACCAGCGCCGGTCCCGCCCAGAGCGCCGGCAGGGCCGCGAGCGCGGGCCGGGGCGCAAGCGGCAAGGCGAGGCCCGCCGACGCCAGCAGGACGAGCCCCTCCGCCCCGAGCGCCCGCACATCGAGATACGAATGCGGGCCCGCCGCGTCCAGACGGACATTGAAACGGCCGTCCCATGTTTCGGTCGCACCGGGCGCAAGACGCAGCGGCGCCGACTTCCGTGCAGCCGCCAGCTCCCTGACAGCCAGCAACCGTCCTCGCACCAGCGAGAACTTGACGCCGTTAAGCGTCCGCCCCCGGCCCAGCGTACCGTCGGCAAGCGACGCATCGAGCGCAACCAGCCCGTCCATGCGCGGCCCGTAGGCCCGCCCGCCCACACATTTCAGGATGGCGGCAAGCGCCCGCAGGCGCGTTTCGGCGGATGCGCGCGCAAAGCCCGCCGCCTCGACCTCGACATGGCCGAAGCGCGACAACACGGCATGTGCGTCAAGCAACGCGGCCGTTTGCGCCTCCAGCGCGGCGCGCGCCCGCGCCATGCGGCCCGCGGTGTCGGCAAGACCGGCGGCGTCGAAACCAAGCGCTTCGAGCGCGCTCATCGCCTGACGAATCTTGATGCGGTCGAAACGGTCGTTCTCATTGCTCGGATCGAGAACGGGCGTAAGCCCGGTCTGCGCCACCGTCGCGGCGAGCCGGGCGCGCGGCAGGTCGAGCAGCGGCCGCAACAGCCGCAATGGCGGAGTGCCCGAATCGAGCGCACGCGCCTCCGGCATGGCTGCAAGCCCGTCGACACCGCTTCCCCGGCGCAGACGCAGCAGGAAGGTTTCCGCCTGGTCCTCGAGATGATGGGCGACGAGAAGTTCGCCCGCGCCGGCCTCGCGGCACGCCGCGGCGAGCAACCGGTACCGCGCCTCGCGCGCTGCCGCCTGGATACCGCTGCCGGACTTCGGTTCCGTCCATTTCAAAATACGATGAGGCACGCCGAGCGTGGCGGCGAGCCGCGCCGCTGTCATGGCTTCCGCGGCAGAGCCGGCGCGAAGACCGTGATCGACGGTCAGCGCGACGAGCCGTACACCCGGCTGACCGCGCGCCCACGCGGCGGCAAGGATCAGCAGCGCCAGCGAATCAGGCCCGCCGGAAAATGCGACGGCAATGACGTTGGATGGATTATGCCGACGCAGCCGTTCGGCGAACTCCCCGGGCAGAACAGGAAGATGACCGGCCGGCGCCGTATCGTCTCGAACGCGCATCGACCTTTGTTCCTCCCGTGGCGACCTTCGACCCGCCGATCAGCAGCCGGCCTTCTCGCGCTCCAGCTTGTTGCGCGCGACGACGGCCGGGGAAGCCTGCGGGAACCGCGAACCGAGTTCGCTCCATACCGTGCAGGCGGCGTCCTTGTTGCCGAGTGCGTTGAGGCTCATCCCGAGTTTCAACAGGCTGTCGGGCGCCTTGTTGCTCGACGAATAGGTGGTGTAGCCGGTCAGGAAGGCGTCGCCGGCTTCCTTGTGGCGG
>PHEO01000225.1 GCA_002841195.1 Alphaproteobacteria bacterium HGW-Alphaproteobacteria-11 | reverse complement strand
GTGCTGCCCGCCGCAACCGCGCTCAGCCTGCATCTGCACGACACGCGCGGCCTCGGGTTGGCCAACATGGTCGCCGGGCTTGAGGCTGGCGTGCGGATCTTCGACGCCGCTCTTGGCGGCCTTGGCGGTTGCCCCTTCATCCCCAAGGCCACCGGCAACATTGCCACCGAAGATGCCGCCTTCGCGCTGGCTGAAATGGGGTTGACCACTGGCATCGACCACCGCGCGCTGGGGCGCCTTACGCGCGAGGCCGAAACCCTGCTGGGCCGCCCCCTGCCCGGCCGCATGGCGCATATCGACACCGGAGAGACCGCATGAACAGGCCCATCTCGCTTGCCTACCTCACCGTTCCGGGTGTCACCCCGGTCGAGCAAACCCACATCGCCGCCGAAGCGGGCTATGATTTTGTCAGCTTCCGCCTGATCAACCTCGGCGTGCCGGGCGAGCCGACGGCCGACCTGCTTGGCCCGATGATGTTGCGGCGCACCCGCGCGGCGCTGGCCGACACCGGGCTGAAACTGCATGATATCGAGCTCGCGCGCATCCTGCGCGAGGTGGACCCGAAAACCTTTCTGCCCGCCTTCGAGGCAGGGGCGGAACTTGGCGCGCGGCACGTGATCGCTTCGGCCTGGACCAACGTGCGCAACGACCGCGATTTCATCGCCGAGCGGTTCAGCGAAATCTGCGACCTCGCGGCGCCCTTTGGCCTTACTGTCAACCTCGAATTCCCCGCCTTTTCGCGGCTTGCCTGCCTTGGCGACGCGGTTGAGGTGCTCGATGTCGCCAACCGCCCCAATGCTGGGCTTTTGATCGACACGCTCTATTGGCATTTCACGCGCGCCCGGCTTTCCGACCTGCGCGCCGTGCGGCGCGAATGGATCAACTTCCTGCACATCTGCGATGCCCCCGCCGAGATCCCCTCGACCCGCGAAGAAATGCTGACCATCGCCCGCGAGACCCGCCTTTACCCCGGCGAGGGCGCAATCGACTTTGCCGCGCTGGCCGCCGCGCTGCCGCAGGTGCCGCTGTCGATCGAATTGCCGAACGCGCGCCGCAGCGCCGAACTTGGCCACCTTGGCCACGCCCGCCGCTGCCTTGAGGCCGCGCACAAAATCTTTGACCGGCAGGGCCACGCGCCCTTGCCGCGCACCGGAACCGCTGGCTAGGCCAGCCCCCCTACAAGGAGCCCCAAAATGGCAAGAGACCTTTCCGCCGAAGACATCCAGACCGTCGCCAGCATGGTCGCCCGCGCCCGCGTGGCGATGGAGCAGATCAAGGATTACGATCAGGCGCAGGTTGACCGCCTTGCACAGGCGCTCGGCTGGGCCTGCGGCAACGAGAAAACCTTCGTGCGCATCGCCCAGATGGGGGTCGACGAGTCCGGCATCGGCGACCGCGCCGGCCGCGCGGGCAAACGCTTCAAGATTTTGGGCGTGCTGCGCGATGCGCTGCGGGGCAAGTCGGTCGGCGTGATCGAGGTGGACGAGGCCAAGGGTATCACCAAGATTGCCAAACCCGCAGGCGTGATCGCCAGCCTCATTCCCACCACCAACCCCGAACTGACCCCCCCGGTCACCGGCATCTATGCGATCAAGTGCAAGGATGCGGTGATCTTTTCGCCGCACCCGCGCGCCAAGGCCACCACCTTTGAAATGGTCCGGGTGATGCGCGAAACCTTGAAGAAACTCGGCGCCCCGGAAGATTTGTTCCAGTGCGTGCAGAACCCCTCGATCCCGCTGACGGGTGAACTGATGGCGCAGTGCGACCTCACGCTTGCCACCGGCGGCAAGCCGATGGTCAAGGCCGCCTATTCTAGCGGCAAGCCCGCCTATGGCGTGGGGGCCGGCAACTCGACCATGGTGATTGATGAAACTGCCGACATCAAGGAAGCCGCCTACTTCAGCCGGGTGTCGAAAACCTCCGACTACGGCTCGGGCTGCTCGGCCGATGGCAACCTGCTGATCGACGCCCGCATTTACGATGCGATGCGCGCGGCACTGGTGGCCGAAGGCGGGCACCTCTGCTCGCCCGAAGAAAAAGCGTTGCTGCAAAAGGCGATGTGGGATGAGAAAGGTGCGCGCACCATCAACACCGTCGCCGTTTCGGCGCAGACCATCGCCGGAATCGCTGGTTTCAAGATCGCCGATGACCGCAAATTCATCATGGTCGAGCAGGATGGCATCGGCAAAGAGCACAAGTTTTCATCTGAAAAGCTCTGCGTCGTCATGGCCTTGTTCAAATACAACGGCTTTGAGGATGTGCTGAAAAAGGTGCTGCAAATCTACGAGGTTGGCGGCAAGGGCCATAGCTGCGGCATCTATTCGTTCGATGATGACCACATCGCGCGGCTTGCCGCCGTTGCCCCGGTCAGCCGCATGATGGTGCGCCAGCCGCAATCCAAGGCCAACGCGGGCAGCTTTACCAATGGCATGCCGATGACCTCCAGCCTTGGCTGTGGCATCTGGGGCGGCAACATCACCAACGAAAACGTCAGCCTCAAGCACTACATGAACGTGACCTGGGTTTCCCGCCCGATTGCCGAGGACCGCCCGTCAGACGCCGAGTTGTTCGGCGAGTTCTACAACACGGAAGTGATGTGATGGCCAAGGAACTCAATTCCACCCAGCTTGTGCGCTACCTCGAAGGGCGCGGCGTGCGGCATGTGTTCGGGCTGTGCGGGCACACCAACATTGCCGTGCTTTCAGCGATGGCGAACAGCAAGCTCAGCTTCATCAACGTGCGGCACGAACAGATCTCGGCGCATGCGGCCGATGGCTATGCCCGCGTTACCGGCCGCGCCTCGGTGGTGCTGTCGCACCTGTCGCCGGGCCTGACCAACGCGGCCACCGGGGTTGCCAATGCGGCGCTTGATTGCATTCCGATGGTGGTGATCGCGGGCGACGTGCCAAGCTACTACTACGGCAAGCACCCCCACCAGGAGGTAAATCTGCACGCCGATGCCAGCCAGTATGAGATTTACCGCCCCTTCGTGAAGCGTGCCTGGCGGGTGGATACGCCCGAGCTCTTCCCCGAAATCCTTGAAAAGGCGTTTCTTCTGGCCGAAAGCGGGCAACCGGGCCCGGTGCTGGTCAACGTGCCGATGGATTTCTTTTCTGCCGAGGTCGAAACGGCTTTGTGGGACCGGCTGAAGGCCAACGCCAAGGTTCTGGTCAAACCCTCGATCGATGATGAAACCGCGCGCGCCATCGTCTCGCGGCTGCTTGATGCCAAGAACCCGGTGATCTACGCGGGCGGCGGCGTGGCGCTTTCGCGCGCCTGGGATGAATTGCGCGCGCTGGTCGATCATTTGCACCTGCCTGTGGCGCATAGCCTGATGGGCAAGGGCTGCGTGCCCGACGATCACCCACTGGTGCTTGGCATGACCGGCTTTTGGGGCACCAGTTTCACCAACCAGACCACGCTTGGCGCCGACCTGATCCTGGCGCTTGGCACCCGCTTCAAAGAGGCCGATTGTTCCTCGTGGGAGCCGCAATATACCTTCAATATCGGTGATGGCGCCTCGCGCCTCATTCATATCGACATCGAGCCGCAAGAGATCGGGCGCAACTATCCGGCCGAGATCGGCGTGGTGGCCGATCTCAAGACGGCGCTCAAGGTGCTGGTGCGGGTGGCGCGCGAAATGGCGCCAAAGGGCGTGCAGCGCCCGGCGCTGGTGCAGGCCATCGCCGATTTCCGTGCCGAGTTCGCGGGCCGCAATGCCGAAATGCAGCGCTCGGACGCCTTCCCGATGATGCCCGAGCGCATTCTGGCCGACCTGCGCGCCGAAATGCCGCGCGATGCGATCCTCACTTCAGATGTGGGCTGGAACAAGAACGGCGTGGCGCAGCAGTTTGCCATCTACACGCCGGGCAGCATCCTCATTCCAGGTGGTTTTGCCACCATGGGCTTTGGCCCCCCCGCCGCCCTTGGCGCCAAGCTCGCGGCACCCGAGAGGGTGGTGATTTCGCTGGTGGGTGACGGCGGCTTTGGCCAGAACCCGGCGATGCTGGCAACCGCCGCCGCCGAGGGGCTGGCGGTGATCTGGGTGGTAATGAACAACAATGCCTTCGGCACTATCGCGGGCCTGCAAAAGGCGCATTACGGCTTGACCTACGGCACCACCTTCGCCAAGGCCGCCGACCTGATGGAGCAAACCCCCGATTACGCCGCCATTGCCCGCGCCTATGGCTGCGACGGGGTGCGGGTTTCCTCGGCCGCCGGGTTCCGCCCGGCACTTGCGGCGGCCATCGCCTCGGGGCGACCGACGGTGATCGACGTGGCGATGATCAACAACCCCACGCCGACCTCGGGACACTGGAACATTCTCGATATCTACTCGCCCGGCAAGGCGGTGGGCCACGTTTCGACCAATTGACACCATGCCGCGCCTGGCAAAGGGGGCGCGGCACCAATTCGGTTTGCACCGACCGGGGTGCGGGGCTACCTTGCGCCAAACACCTTTGCGGTCGGAGACCCCCATGCAGCGCTGCATCTCGTCGCTATCCTTCTCGGACCCGCTGGCCGAGAAAATTCGCGCCGCAGCCGAGGCGGGCTTTGCGGGCATCGAGATTTTCCGCGAAGATATCGTGGGCTTTGACGGCACCCCAGAAGACATCGCAGCCCTCGCCCGCGCCTCGGGCATTGCCATTACCTCACTGCAATCGCTGCGAGATTGGGAAGCCTCGCCCGACGCGCGCGCGCACTGGTGCACC
>PHEO01000007.1 GCA_002841195.1 Alphaproteobacteria bacterium HGW-Alphaproteobacteria-11 | reverse complement strand
GCTCGCGAACATATTCCCGGCGCGCGCAACGCGCCGCTCGCCGCGCTCGGGCCGGGCGCCGCCCCGCCCATGGCTTTGAACAATTCGGGCGGCATCCTCGTCTATCACTGCAAGTCCGGCATGCGCACCAAGGCCAATGCGGCAAAGCTCGCCGAGGCCGCCGGTCTCTGCGAGGCCTATATTCTCGAAGGCGGCATCGAAGCGTGGAAGGCCGCCGGGCTCCCTGTCGCCGCCGACGCCTCTCAACCCATCGAGTTGATGCGCCAGGTGCAGATCGCGGCGGGGTCGCTCGTCGTGCTCGGCGTGGCGCTCGGCGCTGTCGTCCATCCTGGCTTCTACCTGCTCTCCGCCTTTGTCGGCGCGGGGCTGGTCTTTGCCGGAGTCTCGGGCTTCTGCGGCATGGCGCGGCTCTTGACCGTGATGCCGTGGAACCGCGCGCTCAGGGCGTAAGCGGGAGCATGCGGAAATGGAATTCGCCGCCGCCGATCTCGTCACGCTCGCCGCGGGCGCGCTTGTCGGGCTGACGCTCGGGCTTGTCGGCGCCGGCGGTTCCATTCTCGCCGTGCCGCTGCTCGTCTATGTCGTCGGCGTCGCCTCGCCCCATGTCGCGATCGGCACCGGCGCCATCGCGGTCGGCGCCAATGCGCTGGCCGGCGTCTTCCTTCATGCGCGCGCAAAGACCGTCAAATGGCCTTGCGCCCTGGTCTTTGCCGCGTCGGGCGTCGTCGGCGCTTTCGGCGGCGCGCGCCTCGGCAAGATGGTCGATGGCGAGCTGTTGCTGGCGCTGTTCGGTCTCGTGATGATCGCCGTCGGCGTCTCGATGTTCCTGCGCCGCGGCGATGGCGGCAATGCGGAGGTCCATCTCGACCGCGCCTCGGCGCGCAAGCTGCTGCCGTCGCTGATCGGCTACGGGCTTGCCGTCGGCCTCCTCTCCGGCTTTTTCGGCGTCGGCGGCGGCTTCCTCATCGTCCCGGGCCTGATCGGCGCCACCAACATGCCGATCCTCTTTGCGGTCGGCTCGTCGCTGGTTTCGGTTTCCGCCTTCGGCTTCGCCACCGCTTCCTCCTATGCGCTGGCCGGCCTTGTCGACTGGCATGCGGCGGCGCTGCTGCTTGCCGGCGGTCTCGCCGGCGCGGTGCTCGGCACGGCGCTCGCCCGCCGCCTCGCCGCCCGCAAGGCGCTCCTTACACGGATATTCGCCGCGCTGGTCATCGCCATCGGGCTCTATGTCGCGGGGCAGGGCGCGCTGGTGTTTTTGTGAGGGGCCCGAAAACCGGGGATTACTTTTTTGCAGTCACCCTATCGCGGCCGCGAAGCGAAAGCGGGGATAAGTCACGCCGTTTGTGCGCCGCAAACCGGGGACAAGTTCGACTTATCCCCGGTGCCGGGCCGGGGATAAATGCTCGCCGAAACCGTTTGTGACAGTTTTTTGACAGTTCGGTGACAGAAGGCCCTTTTCGGGGCTCTTAGGCCGCCTTTTTGCCCGCCTCGATCGTGTCCTCGAAGGTGCGCAGGCCCGGCCGCGCGGCCGACACAAGCACCGCCATGTTGCCCGGCAGGTGCTCGTTCTTCCACATCTTGTCATGCGCCAGCGGAATGTCCGCCCACGGAAAGACTTCCGACATGCAGGGGTCGATGCGCCGCTCGATTACGAGCTGGTTGGCGGCCGATGCCTGTTTCAGATGCGCGAAATGCGATCCCTGAATGCGCTTCTGCCGCATCCATACGAAGCGTGCGTCGAATGTCAGATTGAAGCCGCTGGTGCCGGCGCAGAACACAACCATGCCGCCGCGCTTCGTCACCATGCAGGAAACGGGGAACGTCGCCTCGCCCGGATGCTCGAACACGATGTCGGGGTCGATGCCCTTGCCGGTGATGTCCCAGATCGCCTTGCCGAATTTGCGCGCTTCCTTCATGAAGTCGTTGAACTCGGCCGAGTTGACCTTCGGCAATTGGCCCCAGCAATCGAAATGCTTGCGGTTGATTACGCCTTTCGCGCCCATCGACATCACGAAATCATGTTTGCTGTCGTCGGAAATGACGCCGATGGCGTGCGCGCCCGCCGTCGCGCAGAGCTGCACGGCGAAAGAGCCGAGGCCTCCGCTCGCGCCCCACACCAGCACGTTCTGTCCGGGCGCCAGAATATGCGGCGCATGTCCGAACAGCATGCGATAGGCGGTTGCCAGCGTCAGCGTGTAGCAGGCGCTTTCTTCCCATGTCAGGTGTTTCGGGCGCGGCATCAACTGTTGCGATTGCACGCGGCAGAATTGCGCGAAGGAACCGTCCGGCGTTTCGTAACCCCAGATGCGCTGCGTCGGCGAGAACATCGGATCGCCGCCATTGCATTCCTCGTCGTCGCCATCGTCCTGGTTGCAATGGATGACGACTTCGTCGCCGACCTTCCAGCGCTTCACCTTGGCGCCGACCGCATAGACGATGCCCGACGCATCCGAGCCGGCGATGTGATAGGGCTGCTTGTGAACGTCGAAAACCGAAACCGGTGTGCCGAGGCCGGCCCAGATGCCGTTGTAGTTGACGCCGGCCGCCATCACGAGGACGAGCACCTCGTTTGAGTCGATTTCCCAGGTGGGCACCGCCTCCACCTGCATCGCCTGTTGCGGCGGACCCTCGCGGTCGCGGCGGATCGCCCAGGCATACATCTTCTCCGGCACATGGCCGAGCGGCGGTATCTCTCCGATCTCGTAGAGATCTTTTTTGTCCGTATCCGTCATAACTCCACCTCGTCCGCCGTTCGATACCGCTCGATGGCGCGGATCATTGGCATTTGACGCCGGGGACGCAAGGACTTTTTTTGCGCTGCAATATCGAAAGTTTGGTGCCAAAACCGCAGAAACCCGCGGCTTTTCGACCTGTCGTCAACTGAACTGCGGAGCAAGACGCCTCATGGTCGAACCCGCGGGACGGGCAACGGCGTAGGCCCAACGGCTTCGTGTTCATGTTTGGCATCGGCAGAAGCCCGCCGCGCGGATTGTCTCCACGCGGCGGTTTTCATTTCAGCGCCGATTATGCGCCGACCCTACCAGAGACCGTGCTTCTGCACCTCGGCGCGGCCGACGACCATGTGATGTACTTCGTCGGGGCCGTCGGCAAAGCGCAGATGGCGCATGTCGGTGTACATGTCGGCGAGCGGCGTCCATTGCGAGATGCCGGCGGCGCCGTGCATCTGGATCGCCTGATCGATGATGAGGCAGACTTTCTCCGGCACCATCGCCTTGACCGCGCTGACATAGACGCGGGCTTCCTTGTTGCCCAGCACGTCCATGGCTCTCGCGGCCTGCAGCACGGCGAGACGCATCGCATTGATCTCGATGCGGGCGCGCGAAATGATCTCAAGATTGCCGCCGAGCTTGGCGATCGGCTTGCCGAAGGCTTCGCGCGTGGCCGAGCGCCTCACCATCAGTTCCAGCGCCTTTTCCGCCTTGCCGATCGAACGCATGCAGTGATGGATGCGGCCGGGGCCGAGGCGCACCTGGCTGATTTCGAAGCCGCGGCCTTCGCCCAGCAGGATATTTTCCTTCGGCACACGCACATTGTTGAAGCGGATATGCATGTGGCCATGCGGCGCATGGTCCTTGCCGAAGACCTTCATCGGCCCGAGAATTTCGACGCCGGGCGTGTCGATCGGTACGAGGATCTGCGATTGCTGTTTGCTTGGCGGTGCGTCCGGGCTCGTGCGCACCATCACGATCATGATCTTGCAGCGCGGATCGCCGGCGCCGGAAATATAGAACTTCTCTCCGTTGATGACCCATTCGTCTCCGTCGAGCACGGCGCTGGTGCGCACGTTCTTGGCGTCGGAACTCGGCACATCCGGCTCGGTCATCGCATAGGCGGAACGGATTTCGCCATTGAGGAGCGGCTCCAGCCACTTCTTCTTCTGCGCGGGCGTGCCGACGCGTTCCAGCACTTCCATGTTGCCGGTGTCGGGCGCGCTGCAATTCAGCGATTCCGATGCGAGCGGCGATTTGCCGAGCTCGACCGCGATATAGGCGTAGTCGAGATTGGTGAGGCCGGAGCCGATTTCGGAATCCGGCAGGAAGAAGTTCCACAAGCCCGATTCCTTGGCCTTGTTCTTGGCGCCTTCCAGCAGCTCAAGCTGGCGCGGATGCCAGCTCCAGCGGTCGGTCTTCTCGTCGTGGAGGCGGAAAAATTCTTCCGTGATCGGCTCTACATTTTCGGCAATGTGCTTCTGCACGGCCGCCATCAGCGGGCGCGCCTTTTCCGACATCGCAAGCTGAAACAGGTCCTGGTCGAGGTCTGACATCAAATTCCATCCATTGTGTTTTCAGTTTCGGTGCGCGCAGGTTAACGCGTCCGGCCGCGGCGCGATATCCATTGTCGTGCGCGCCCCGGATTGAGGGGGCAAGCAGCGCCGCAACACCTCTTTTGCAGCGCAGCAAAGCCTGTGATAATGGGTCTGCGGAAGGTCGGTTGACGCGAGGGCAAGTTAATGAGCAAGGGCAGTGAGGGCGGCGGGAACGTTCCGGCAAAGGACAATCCCTGGATTTTCCGCACCTATGCCGGCCATTCGACGGCGAAAGCCTCGAACGCGCTTTACCGCACCAATCTTTCGCGCGGCCAGACCGGCCTTTCGATCGCCTTCGACCTGCCGACGCAGACCGGCTACGACAGCGACCATGTGCTGGCGCG
This sequence comes from Alphaproteobacteria bacterium HGW-Alphaproteobacteria-11, assembly GCA_002841195.1. Lineage (GTDB taxonomy): Bacteria > Pseudomonadota > Alphaproteobacteria > Parvibaculales > Parvibaculaceae > Parvibaculum. Next base: position 27,452 of record PHEO01000007.1, on the reverse strand, counting down.
CGGCGAGGTCGGCAAGGTTGGCGTTCCCGTTTCTCACATCGGCGACATGCGGGCTCTCTTCGACGCGATCCCGATGGAGCAGATGAACACCTCCATGACGATCAACGCGACGGCGGCATGGCTGCTGGCGCTCTATATCGCGGTGGCGGACGAGCACGGCGCCGACCGGGCGAAACTTCAGGGCACGGTCCAGAACGACATCATCAAGGAATATCTCTCGCGCGGCACTTATGTGTTTCCGCCCGAGCCTTCGATGCGCCTCATCACCGACATCGTTTCCTACACTTACCGCGAAGTGCCGAAGTGGAATCCCACAAACGTCTGCTCCTATCATTTGCAGGAAGCGGGTGCGACGCCGGTGCAGGAGCTTGCCTTTGCGCTGGCGACCGCGCAGGCGGTGCTCGACCGGCTGAAGGCGAGCGGACAGGTGCCGGAGACGGATTTTCCGCAAGTCGTCGGCCGCATCAGCTTTTTCGTCAATGCCGGTGTGCGCTTCATCACCGAGATCGCCAAGATGCGCGCCTTTGTCGATCTCTGGGACGAGATCTGCCGCGACCGCTACGGTGTCGAGGACGCAAAGCTCCGCCGCTTCCGCTATGGGGTGCAGGTCAATTCGCTCGGCCTCACCGAGCAGCAGCCGGAAAACAACGTCTATCGCATCCTGCTTGAAATGCTGGCGGTGACGCTGTCGAAGAACGCCCGTGCCCGCGCGGTGCAGCTTCCGGCGTGGAACGAGGCGCTTGGTCTGCCGCGGCCCTGGGACCAGCAATGGTCGCTTCGCGCGCAGCAGATTCTCGCTTATGAAACCGACCTTCTCGAATATGGCGACATCTTCGACGGCTCGAAGGCAATGGACGCCAAGGTTGAGGCGCTGAAGGTTGAAGCGCGCGAGGAACTGGCGCGGATCGAGGAGATGGGCGGCGCGGTGGCGGCCGTCGACAGCGCCTATATGAAAGAACGCCTCGTCGAATCCAATTCGGCGCGGCTTGAGGAAATCGAGGCCGGTCGGCAGGTCGTGGTCGGCGTCAACCGCTATGTCGAAACGGCGCCGTCGCCGCTTTCGACCGGCGCGGGGTCGATCCATGTCGTCGATGCCGGCGTCGAGGCCGAGCAGGTCGCGGCGCTCGAAGCCTGGCGTGCGGCGCGCGACAAGGAGGCAGTCGAGGCGGCGCTTGCCGATCTGCGCCGCGCCGCCAAGGAAGGCCGCAACATCATGGAGCCGTCGATCGTATGTGCCAAGGCCGGCGTCACCACCGGCGAGTGGGGCACGGCGCTCCGGCAGATTTTCGGCGAATATCGCGCGCCGACCGGCGTTTCCCGCGCGGCGCGCAATGCGCCGGGCGATCTCGACCCGGTGCGGGCGATGGTCGATGCGGTGTCCTCGAAGCTCGGCCGCCGCCTGAAGTTCCTTGTCGGCAAGCCCGGCCTCGACGGTCATTCGAACGGCGCCGAGCAGATCGCGGTGCGCGCGCGCGATTGCGGCATGGATGTCGTTTATGACGGTATCCGCCTGACGCCTGAACAGATCGTCGCATCGGCGCAGCAGGGCGACGTGCATGTCGTCGGGCTGTCGATCCTGTCGGGCAGTCACGTGCCGCTGGTTGAGGATGTGATGCAGCGGATGCGCGAGGCGGGGCTCACCGACATCCCGGTCGTCGTCGGCGGTATCATCCCCGCGGATGACGAGGAAAAGCTCCGCGCCGCCGGCGTCGCCGCCATCTACACGCCCAAGGATTTCCAGATCACCGACATCATGGCTGAAGTCGTGCGGCTGGTGGATTACAACACGGATGAGGCGGCGTGAGGCGGCTGCCGATTTAGCGGGCAGTCATCACATTCTTGCCATATTCCCATAATCTTTCCGCCGCATTGGAGTCCTTCAATGAGACACCTTGTTAAGGTGTGGCGGGCGCCCTCTCATCTCGACGATTTCATTTTTCCAGACTCCGCCTGCCTGTCGACCGGTGTTACTCTCCCAGAGTGTTAATGCCGGTTGTGTCAGAAAAGGATCGGGCTGATGAGCGACGGTTTCGATACGGGGAGTGCGCCGGGCGGCGCGCAAGGCAAGGGGCAGACGGCCTATCACTATGGCCGCGCCGCGGAGCCGCTTCCCGAGCTTCATGTTTTCTCGCGGCTTTCCGAGCTCGACGCGGCCTATGCCGCCGAGCTGGCGCGGCGGCGCGCGCGGCAGGAAACGCTGGAACGCGAAGTCGTCGAACTAGCCAAGCGCCTTTCCGCGCCGCTTGAAAGCGCCGCGTCCGAGACGCCGAAGCGCAAGGGCTTCTTCAGCCGGAGGGCGAAATCATGAGCGCGACGACACTCATTCCCGAAGACACGCGCGCGCAGATTTCGCGCAACTATGTCGCAAGCGAGCGCGAGGCGCGGTTCGCCTCGTTTCATTTCTTCGCCTTCATCCTGATCGGGCTCATCGCCGTTGGCGCGCTGATCGTCGACTATGCGATCGTCAGCGAATTCTGGACGCGGGCGCTCGCCAACGAGTTCCTCGAACTGCCCGGTGCGCTCGGCTCGTCGGTTGCCTTCAAGTCGATGCAGGTGCTTTTCGCCACCGTCGCCGCCCATATCCTTTACGAGCAGCTCGGCGCTTTCGGCAAGGCGGTCTTTGTCCGCATCGTTTTCGTGCTGGCGCTCGCCATGCTGCTCGGCGTCGGCGTGTTGCTGGCGCTGATGTCGCTGCCGAACGGCATCGCGGCGACGAGCGACGGCAGCGTCGGCTCCTCGCTCGGCAATGCACTGGCCGGTCTCGGCATCGCCTCGACGGCGACCCAGGAAACGGTGCGCGTCGCTTCCGAGGTCGACCAGATGCGCGGCTGGCAGCCGCTCGCATGGCTCGCCTCGCTCGGGATCGTCTTTCTTGTCGTTACCGGCGTTGCCGCGCTCTGCATTCACTATGCGATCACGGCGCTGCGCCGCGTCTTCCATGCGCGCGACTTCAAGCATCGCCGCACGGCGATGGAGCGGCTTGCCGCGCTCGAGGCCGAGTATGACAGCAACCGCCATGCGCTGGCCGAAATGGAAGGCCCGGAGAACCGGCGTCATCTTCTGTGGACGGGTCTGATGCGCGAATGCCGCGCCTACGAACAGGGACTCGACGACGCGCGCCGCAACGGCATCACCGTGGCGCCGCGACGCGGTTTTCTCGGCATGCGCAAGGAGAAGTTGCTGGTCAACGGCCATGCCAGCGAGCGCGTCAAGGCCTGCGAGGATTCGCGTCATCTCGGCCGCTACGAGAAGCTTTTCGACGATTGGTGGGAGCGGCGCTCGCGCAACGCGATGAAGGCCGGACCGTCGCGGATGGAAGCCGTTCGCGAACCTTTCGGCGAAATCCTGCCGCCGCGCGGTTCGCGCCGAATTCCCATCGGCCGGGCGGGCGAGTGAGCGGCATGCGCAACTTTGCCCCGCTCGCTGTCGCCTTGGCTTTTCTTTCGGCGCCGTTCCTTGCCGCCGGCGCGGGTGCCGTCGATGCGCCGGCGCGGGCTCAAACCGTCATCATCGGGCTCGATCTGTCGAAGAGCAATCCGCTGGTCGAGGACGAGGCCTATGCGGCGCGCGTCGCGGCGCGCATGGTTGCGGAGATCGACAAGCTGCCGGTGCGCTCGCGCGTCATGGTGCGGACCTTCGGCGCTTATGATTCTTCCGAGAACCCGCTGAAGATCGACGAAACCATCTCCGCGCGCGCCCGGCCGGAATCGGTGGCCGAAGGCGTCTCGGCGCTTGTCGCGGCGATGCCGCAGCTTGTCGCCGAAGGCAAGCTCAAGGCGCAGCAATGGACTTATATCGTCTCCTTCATGGAGACGATGTCGCATCAGGTCGATTGCGCGGCCGGCGATGTGCGCGTCATCCTGCTCACCGACGGTTTCGAGGATTCCGAGCAGACCCGCATGTTGCGCGGCGGCGCGTTGCCGAAGCCGGAAGCTTACTATCAGGGTTGCACCGAATTGATGATGCTCGGCGTCGGGCAGGGTGGCGGCAGCCCGGCGGTGACCAAGCGTGCGCGCGAACAATGGGAACGCTGGGCGCAAGCCGCCGGCTTCCAGCACTTCACGGGTCTCTACGACTGGTAGTCTCTACCTGCTTTGACGGCATGTTGCGGCCCCTATAGGTTCCGTCGCGGGTTTTCTCTCGCGCGGTCCCCGTCATGGAAGTCGCTCTCGGTCTTGTTCTGCCGATCTTTGGCGTTATCGGCCTCGGCTATGCGGCGGTGCGCTCGAAGCTCCTGGGCGCCGGCGTCATCGACGGGCTCGATGCCTATGTCTTCACATTCGCAATGCCGGTGCTGCTGTTCCGCAATCTCGCGCATACCGAATTTCCGGCGGCGTTGCCCTGGGGCCTATGGATTTCCTACTACGGCGCCATGTTGACCGTCTGGGCGGTGGGCTCTCTCATCGCGCTTTATGTTCTCCGCCGGCCGGCGAAGGACAGCGTCATGCTCGGATTCGGTTGCGGGCAGGGCAACACGATCATGCTCGGCCTGCCGATCATCCTCACAGGTTTCGGTGAAGCGGCAGGCACGCCGGTTTTTCTGATCCTCGCCTTTCACGGCATCATTCTTTTTACCATTGCGACCTTCCTGCTCGAGCTCACGCGCGTTCGCGACGGCGTGGCGCAACCGCGCTTTCAGGCGATCCTCAAGGAAGGGCTGCTCAACACCGCGAAGAACCCCGTCATCATCGGCATCGCGGGCGGGGTCGTGTACGGCCAGCTCGGGGTGCCGCTGCCGGCGGTTGTCGACAACTCGCTCGAAATGGTGGCGCGCTCGGCCATCCCCTGCGCGCTTTTCGTGCTTGGCGGCATGCTGACGCGCTATGCCATCCGCCGTTCGATCGGCGCGGCCTCGATGACGAGCCTCTTCAAGCTCGTCGCGCATCCGGCACTGGTGTTTGTGCTGGCGCAGTTCGTGTTCGGGCTTGAGCCGCTCTGGGTTGCGGCGGCGACGGTGCTTGCCGGCATGCCGACCGGCGTTTACTCCTCGATCCTCGCCAACCGTTACGGTGCGGCGCCGGGTGCCGCGTCGAGTGCCGTCGTGCTCTCGACGGCTGCCAGCCTCGTCACCTTGACGGTGCTTCTCGGCTTCTTTCTCGCGCCGTCCTAGTCGCCGGCGGCGACCATGATCTTCGGCGTGTGCGGACGAGGCGATGTCAGACGGAACATGTCGGGCCTGACGAAGAAGACGTCGAGCGGCGTGTTGACGACAATTCGATAGGCAATGATCGGCATGACCACGGCGAAGGCGGTGGTGAGAAGCGTCACGAGGTCGCCATTGTCGACACCCAGGCGCACAAGCCCGGTGCGCATCGCCGCCATCGGCAGGAAAAACGCCAGGAAGATATAGAGCGAGTGGCGGCCGATATAGGCGAGCGGCTCGCCCAGCCGCGCGGCGGCCAGCAGGCTCACCAGCATGACGGCGCTGCCGGCGCCGGCAATGCCCATCAGCAGTTCGAGGCCGCGAATTTCCACAAGACGCGAGAAGACGACGGTGGCGACGCTTGCAAGCATGACCGAGGCGAGACCGATCGCGTGAAGCGGTTTCTCCCGCGCCCAGTCGGCGAGTTCGAAAATCTGCTTCGCGCCATAGACGCCGGCGACGAACCAGACGAAACGCCAGGCGAATTCATCGATCAGCATCCAGCCGGTGTCGATATTTGCGAAATAGAGCGCCAGCGCAAAAAAGAACACGAAGATGGGCCGCGCATCGCGCAGGAGGCGCATGGTGACGAAGAACATCGCCAGCGAATAGATGAACCAGAGTACCGCGAAAGGCTGGATCGGGATCAGCAGCAGATCGACATAGGTCACCTGCCAGGTGCTTGTATGGGGGATCACGATTTTCAGACCGATCTGGATCACCGACCAGAGCAGGTAGAAATAGGCGAAGTGGACGACCTTGCCGTCGACGAATTTGCGGAGATCGCCATATAGCGCCTTGTAGGCGAAGAGGCCGGCGACCAGGAAAAAGAGCGGCATGCGGAAGGGCTTGGCGAATTCCGCCAGCGCGCCGAAAACGACGGGAAGCTGTCCGAGCGCCGCGCCGACGCCGGCGGTCGTGTGTTCCATCACCACAAGGACGATCGTCAGGCCCTTGGCCATATCGATCCAGTCGATGCGTTGTTTCGAGACGTCAAATGCGGTATCGGCGGCCAATTTCGAAGCTCCCCGGCTCATGCGGACCGGAATTCGTCCCTATTCGGGATCGAACCGGCTGTCTGAGGTCAGGGAAGCAGCTTTCGCGCCAATCCGCGGCGGCGGATGCGGTTAAAATCCGACCATGCGCCGGATGTCGGCCGGCGTCTTGCCGGCGGCGCGCAGTTCGCGCAGGCCCATGTCGCGGGCGGACTTCGAGAGCCGCCGTCCTGCATCGTCGCGGATCAGGCGGTGATGGCGGTAGCGGGGCTCGGGGAGGCCGAGCAGCACCTGAAGGATGCGATGGATATAGGTCGCGTGAAACAGGTCCTGGCCGCGCGTCACCAGCGTCACATTCTGGATGGCGTCATCGATCGTCACCGCGAGGTGATAGCTCGTCGGCACATCCTTGCGCGCGATCACGACGTCGCCGAAGAGCGCTGGCTTGACCGCGCAGGTTCCGGTCTCGCCGTTCGGGCCCTCGCCTTCTTCCGAAAATGTCAGGGCCTTGCCCGCAATTTTCTCTGCTTTCGCAAGCGCACTTTCGGTGTCGAGCCGCCAGGCATAGGTCCGGCCTTCCCACATCAAGCGGTTCATCTCGGCGGGCGCGAGGTCCTTGTAGATGCCCGGATAGATCGGCGCGCCGTCGGGATCGACGGGCCAGTTGCGCGCGTCGATGCCGGTCGCGGCAATGGCGTCGGCGATTTCCTTGCGCGTCGCAAAACAGGGATAGACGAGGCCCATGTCGCGCAGGCGTTTCAATGCTGCCTCGTAGTCGGCGAAATGTTCCGACTGGCGGCGGACGGGCCGTTCCCAGTCGAGGCCGAGCCAGGCGAGGTCTTCATGGATCGCCTCTTCGTATTCGGGCCGGCAGCGGCCGACATCGATATCCTCGATACGCAGCAGAAAGCGGCCGTTCAGCGCTTTCGCCGTTTCGTGAGCAAAGAGCGCCGAACAGGCATGGCCGAGATGCAGCCAGCCGTTCGGGCTCGGCGCAAAGCGCAGCACTTCCGTCAGTTCGCCGTTTTCCCGCATTGAACTTGCCGACCCATCCTTTAGTTTCGGACGCGCATTGTTATCGTGCGCGGCCATGTTGCGAAAGGGGAGGCGAATGCCGACAAGTCTGACCGGACCGAGCGTGGCGGCTGCCAGCGGCACGACGCGGCAGCTTGTCGTGCTCTGTCATGGCTACGGGTCGGACGGCAACGACCTGATCGGTCTTGCCCCCTACTGGCAGCGACTGCTGCCGGATGCCGCCTTCGTCGCGCCGAACGCGCCTGAACCTTGTCCCGCCAATCCGATGGGCTATCAGTGGTTTCCCATCGGCCGGCTCGACCCCGACGAAATCCTCCGCGGTGTCGAAGCGGCGGCGCCGGTGCTCGACCGTTTCATCGACGCACAGCTGGGGCTGCATGGCCTGGACGACGCCCATCTGGCGCTGGTCGGCTTCAGCCAGGGCACCATGATGTCGCTGCATGTCGGGTTGCGCCGGGCCCGCGCGGCGGCCTGCATCGTCGGCTATTCGGGCGCACTTGCCGGGCTGGAGCGCCTCCAGGCCGAGATCCGGGCCCGCCCGCCAGTGCTGATGGTCCACGGCGACAGCGACGACATGCTGCCGGTCGCGCGGATGCATCAGGCCGTGCAGGCCCTTGGGGAAGCCGGTCTGGCGGTGCAATGGCATGTTTCGGCGGGGCTCGGCCACAGCATCGACGAGACGGGCCTGATGCTGGGCGGGCGCTTTATCGCCGATGCCTTCGCGGGGCGTCACGGGGCTGCCGCGGCGCGCTGACATCGACGAAATCTCGTGCCTTCACAAAGTTGTCGCGCCGGATATAGTAGCTTCGCGGCTACAGGGGAGCGGCCATGGCAAAGGCGCGCCTCTTCAGGAGGACGGTGTGCACGGATCGTTTGCGAATCCGGATAGTTGTCCGGCGCTGGTGCTGAACGCGGATTACAGGCCGCTCAGCTATTACCCCCTCTCGCTCTGGTCCTGGCAGGACACGATCAAGGCGGTCTTTCTCGACCGCGTCAACATCGTCTCCTGCTACGACACCGCCGTGCGCTCGCCGACATTCGAGATGAAGCTGCCGAGCGTCGTCTCGCTGAAATCCTATGTGAAGCCGGCGCGGTTTCCCGCGTTCACAAGGTTCAATCTCTTCCTCCGCGACCGGTTCACCTGCCAGTATTGCGCGGCGCGGCACGAGCTCACCTTCGATCATGTGGTCCCGCGCTCGCGCGGCGGGCAGACGACATGGGAAAACGTCATCACGGCCTGCGCGCCCTGCAATCTCAAAAAGGGCGGCAAGATGCCGAAGGATGCACATATGTTCCCGATGCATCCGCCGTTCCGGCCGACGGTCGGCGACCTGCACCGCAACGGCCGCGCCTTCCCGCCCAACTATCTGCATGATAGCTGGCAAGACTATCTCTACTGGGACAGCGAACTGGAGCCGTAAGCGGCTCAGGCCTTTTCGGAAATCCGTATCGCCAGCCGGCAGGCGGCCTTGATGGCGCCCGAGAGCAGCGGATAGGCCGGTGCTTCTCTCGCGCCCGCCGCAATCGCCTCGTCGCGGTGGCGCACTTCTTCCAGACGGAATTCCTCGATCGTGTCGCGTAGCGGCTTTTCGGTGTCGCCCATGCCGTCGAGCCGGCCGACCTGCGACTTGTAGTGCTCGTCGATCACTTCCTCGACGGCCGCCGTGCAGGCATGAGCGGCCTTTTCGCCGAGAAGGGCGGTCGCCGCGCCGAGCGCGAAGCCCGCGACATGCCAGACCGGCGCGAAGGCCGTCGGGCGGACGCCGCGCTCGTTGACGATTTCGTTGAAGCGGGCGAGATGCGCCTCCTCGTCCTTCGCCATGTGTTCGAGTTTCGCGACGAGATCGCGCTTGTGCGGCAGATTGCGCAGCACGGCGAGCTGGCCCTTGTAGATGCGTACGGCGCCGTATTCGCCGGCATGATCGACGCGGATCATTTCCTCGATGGCTTCGTTGCGCGCATGGCCGGGTTGCGCCGAGACGCGGGGCGTCTTTCCGTCTTCTGCCTTTCCGGATGACGACATCAGACTTCTCCGTGGCTCTCGCGGTAGAACCGCCAGAGTGGCAGCGCCGCGAGCGCGCCGAGGACAAGCGAGATCAGCAGATTGAAGCCCGCCAGCGAAATGCCGAAAAGCGACCATGCGGCCTCATCGCAGCGCGGCGCGTGGACGCGGCCCTCAAGGGCGGCCTGCAATTCTTCCAGCGATCCGGCGATGAGGTTTCCCGAACCGCAGGCGACCGGACCTTCCCACCATTTTTGTTCGACGCCGATGTGGTAGCCGGAAATACCAGCAGCGGCGGCGTAGGCCGCGACGCAGATCCCCAGAAACAGCAATACGCCGATGCCGACATTGGCTTCGCGGGAGAGAACGCCGGCGATCAGCGCCGCGCCGATGGCAAAATAATGCGGGATGCGGCCCTCAAGGCAGAGCGAGCAGGGGATATAGCCCAGCACATGCTCGAAAAACAACGCGCCGGCCAGCGTTGCGGCGCTGGCGCCCGCCAGTATCCAGGGGATGGCGTTCGAGGGGATGCGGTCCATCATGGGCGCCATTCAAGCACGGGGGCCCGCCGCCTGTCGCGCGCCTTGTCGCCGCAGCGGCGGCGCTGCCCGCGCCATTTCTTTTCGATTGAAGGGGCGGCCCCGGCCAGTATGATGCGCCCCGCGCTTCGGGAGCCCCTGTGGCGGAATGGTAGACGCGGCAGACTCAAAATCTGTTGTTGGCAACAACGTGCTGGTTCGAGTCCGGCCAGGGGCACCACGCTTCGCACTTCGTGATTCGGCTGGCAGGCGCGGCGCGGGCCACTCACCCCAGCATCCTCTGCATCAGCACCAGGTCGAGCCAGCGGTCGAATTTGCGGCCGACTTCGGGCATGCGCGCGACCTCGCGAAAGCCGAAGCGCTCATGCAGGCGGATCGAGGAGAGGTTCTCGGCTTCGATCCCGGCGATCATCGCATGCATGCCGAGCTTTTCCGCCGCCTCGATCAGCGGCGGCATCATGGCGGCGGCGATGCCGCGCCCGCGCCGGTCGTTGCGCACATAGATCGAGTTTTCGACCGTGAAGCGGTAGCCTTCATGCGGGCGAAAATCGCCGACGGTGGCGTAGCCCGCGACCTCGCCATTTTCGTCGGCGACCAGCACCGGAAAGCCGCGGCCCGTTCGTTCGGCCATCCAGCTCCGCCGTCCTTCCAGTGTGCTTTCGGTTTCGTTCCAGATCGCCGTCGTGTTGGCGACCGCGTCGTTGTAGATCGCCAGGATGCCGGGCAGATCGGCCTCCGTTGCCGCTCTCACCGCGATTTGCGGCACAGCGCTCAATTCCTGCCGTCCCAATGTTCGTTCAGGAGCTTCGCAAACCAGTTGCGGAAGCGCTTGATGCCGTCGGCATCGAGGCCGACGGCTTCGGCGAGTTGCCGTCCGATGATCGCTTCGCCGAAGGCGGCGTTGGCGGTCAGCATGGCCATGAACAATGTGTCTTCCTTGTCGGGTGCCGGCAGACCTTTCTCCGCCGCATATTCCGCGCGGCGCGCCTGCAGCGCCTCCACAATCTCGCCCATGATGTTGTGGGTCGGCGAATTCTCGCTCGCGCGCCCGGTCAGCAACAGCCACGACAGGAGACGCGCCGTGCCGCGGTCGCTCAGCGCTTCGAAGACATGGCCGATATGGTCGGAGGCATCCGAGTTCGTGTGGCCGCCGGCCAGCGCCGTCAGCATGGTGTCGCGCAGTTGCGTGTTGGCGCGCGCGATCAGTGCCCGCACCAGCCCCTCGCGGCTTTCGAAGTGATGAAGGATTGCCGGGTGCGAGATGCCGATGTCGCGGGCGATGTCCTGCAGCCGAAGGCCTTCGGGCCCCTGTTGCGCCAGGCGCTTCTCGGCGGCATCCAGAATGAGCCGCCTTGCCTCCTCGGCGGTGCGGCGGATGCGTTTCCCCGCTGGTTTGGCGGGGTTTACGGCGGTTTTGGCGGCGCTCGGCAAACCGGACTCCTTCAGACAAATTATATTGACAACAATGTCAGTATTTGGTACATAAAGCAGCAACGGGCGTAGATGTATACCTCATCCTAGCAACGGGATTAGAGCGATGACGACAGCCAGTCCAGCCGAATTCAACGGTTCCGCCCCTGCCAGGCGGACGCGCAAGCGTATCGAACCCCTGAAAGCCATTCGGGCGATCCGCGCCCTGATCGCCGACAAGGAAGATACCGGCCAGGTTTTCAAGATCATCGACGCCTTGTCCGGCAATGTCCGCGACCGCCAGTTCAAGCGGTTCATCGCCACCGGGATGGGGCAGCGGATCGTCGCCGAGAAGCGCGACCTCATCGCGACGCTCAACGATCGCGAGCGTCTGTCGCGGCTGCCGGAAGGCACGCTGGGGCGCACCTATTACGAATTCATGGCCGAAGAAAACCTGACGGCCGACGGACTGGTCGAGGCGAGCCGCGAGGTGCCGCTGCGCGACGAACGCAGCGAAGCCGAGCGCATTTTCGGCGACCGCCTGCGCGATGCCCACGATCTCTGGCATGTGACGACCGGTTATGGCCGCGACGGGCTCGGCGAACTCGCCCTGCTCGCCTTCAGCTACGCGCAGACGCGCAATCGCGGCATCGGTTTCATCGTTCTGGTGGGCTGGCGTCTCAGCAACAAGCGCAATCCGGACCTCAAGCTCGGCCGGGTCATTCGCGAAGGCTTCCGGCACGGCAAGCGGGCCGCCTGGTTGCCGGCGGCCGATTGGGAGGCGCTGCTCGACAAGCCACTTGAGGAAGTGCGGGCCTTGCTCAATGTTGCGTCGCCCGAGGCCTATCGCGCGGTCGAGCCGATCACGACCGAGCGGGAACGGGCCTTCATTGAGCGTGAGGCGCTCAAGAAAGCGGCCTGATTCAGCCGATTTTATCCGTTTCCGCGGCAAGACCGCTTGGTCTTTGCCGTGTCCCGGCTATGCTTGCCACGATCAAGCTGGCGGGGAGGGGACGGTGCTGACCGTTTACGGGCTCAAGAATTGCGACACCTGCCGCAAGGCTCTGAAGTGGCTCGACGAACAAGGCACTCCCCATCGCTTCCATGACGTCCGCGCCGATGGTATCGCGCTTGCCGACATCCGGCGTTTTGCAAAGGCGGCGGGCTGGGAGAAGCTCCTCAACAAAGCGGGGACGACCTGGCGCGGGTTGCCCAAAGGCAAGACCGCGCAAGTCGGTGAGGCCGAGGCGCTGAAGCTGATGGCCGAGCATCCGGCGCTGATCAAGCGGCCGGTGTTCGAGCATGGGAAGGGCGATGTCGTGGTCGGATTTCGCGATCCGCAAAAAGCTGCATTGCAAGCGCTGGCCAAAGCGGGGAGCCGGTGAGGCTCGGCGGCCGCAAGGCGGCAACACCGGCGCTGTCGCTGCCGATCGGAACGCCGCGTCTCGTGCTGCGCGATTTCACCACCCGCGATCTCGATGAGGTTCATGCCTATGCCTCGCTTGAGGAGGTGACGCGGCACCTGATCTGGGGACCGAACACGCTGACGCAGAGCCGGGAGACGGTGCGCGGCTTTCTCGACGACCAGAAGCTGAAGCCGCGCGTCAATTTCGATCTCGCGATCGTGTTGCGCGACGGCAAGAAACCGCGCCTGATCGGCGGTGTGGGGCTCAAATTCGCCGATTGGGAACGCCGTACCGGGGATCTCGGCTATGCGCTGCACCCGGACTATTGGGGGCAGGGCTATGCGGCGGAGGCGGCACAGGCGCTGATGGAGGCCGGCTTCCGCGAGCTCGGGCTGCAACGCATCTATGCGACCTGCGACCAGCGCAACAAGGCGTCGGCGCGGGTGATGGAGCGGCTCGGCATGCGCCGCGAGGGGGCCCTGCGCCAGAGCCGGTTCATTCAGGGGGAATGGCGCGACGAATATCTCTACGCGATCCTGGCGGACGAATTCTTCGCCTAGAGACTGCGCACCGGCTTGGCTGCCAAATCCGCATCTTCTTCATGGATATTCGCGCCGCGGCGGATCAGGAATTCGATCCAGGTGCCGCGGTCGCGTATTTCGACGAGCTCGTGGCCGGCCTCGGCGCAAAAATGCGGCATGTCGATGCGCGCCACCGGATCGCTGGCGAAGACGCGCAGAAGAACGCCGGGCGCCAGCCGCAACAGCCGTTTGCGGGCGCGCAGCACCGGCAGCGGGCATTGCTGACCGATCACATCGAGCAGGATTTCGCCTGCATCTTCGCGGCTTTCTTCCATTCCGGGTCCGTCTCCGAAGGGCTTTGACAGGCGGCCGGATGATGGCCGCGCGATGCCGCGCTGTCACCCCGTTTCGAGCGGCCCGCCCGCGCTAACGCCGATTTTACCGCTAAAATTCCGGCTTTTCTTGACGGTTGCGCGGGGCCACGGGCATAAAAGAGAAAACGAGAAGAACGCGGCTTTTATCAGCACCGGAGGGATACGGGGATGGGTCTGATCAAACAGATCGGCAACGAAATTACCTTTCTGCGCGCGGCGCTCCGCACGCTGAAAAAGGCGACCGCAATTCGCGAGAACACGACGCATACCTTTGCCGACACGGCGGAGGAGCTGGCGCGGACGAAGCCAAACAATATCGCGATCTATTTCGAAGACCGGAAGATCACCTACCGCGAATACAACGAGGCGGCCAACCGCTATGCGCGCTGGGTCAAGGGGCAGGGCCTCGGGCGCGGCGATGTGGTTGCGCTGATGATGGAGAACAGGCCGGAATATCTCGTCGCCTGGCTCGGCATCGTCAAGGCGGGCGCGACGGCGGCCTTGATCAACACCAATCTCACCAAAGGCCCGCTCGCCCATTGTCTCAACATCTCGAACGCCAATCACCTGATCCTCGGGGCCGAGCTTGCCGAGAATTATTCGACGGCGAGCGATCAGCTTGAGCGGCCGATGGCGGTCTGGGCGACGGGCGGCAATGTGCAGGGCGCCAACAATCTCGACGCGGCGCTGGAACGGCAGTCGGGCGATGCGCTGCCGGGCGATTTCCGCGCGGGCCTCACGACCGAAGACGATGCGCTCTATATATACACCAGCGGCACGACGGGCAATCCGAAGGCGGCGCGCATCCCGCATGTGCGGTTGATGACGATGATGGCGGCCTTCGCGGCTGGGGCGAACGCCAACGAAAAAGACCGCATGTATGTTGTGCTGCCGCTCTATCACTCGGCGGGCGGGGTCTGTGCGGTCGGCGCGACATTGACCGTCGGCGGCTCGGTCATCATCCGGCAGAAGTTCTCGGCGACGAATTTCTGGGACGATACGCAAAAATACGGCGCGACGCTGTTCCAGTATATCGGCGAACTGTGCCGCTACCTGCTCAACACGCCCAATCATCCGAAGGAAACCAAGCACAAGCTACGCATGGTGATCGGCAACGGGTTGCGCCCCGAAATCTGGCCGGCCTTCCAGAAGCGTTTCAAGATTCCGCACATTCTGGAATTCTATGGCGCGACCGAAGGCAATGTGGCGCTGATGAATTTCGACGGTACGCAAGGTGCCATCGGGCGCGTGCCGGGATGGGCGAAGAAAAAATTCAATGTCGAGATCGTCAAGTTCGACATCGAAAACGAGAAGCCGGTGCGCGGGCCGGACGGGTTCTGCATCCCGGCCGAGCCGGGCGAGGCCGGGGAGGCGCTGGGGCGGATCAGCAACGATCCCGACCAGCCGACCGGCCGTTTCGATGGTTACGCCAAGAAGGAAGAAACCGAGAAGAAAATCCTGCGCGACGTCTTCGAGAAGGGCGACGCGTGGTTCCGCACCGGCGACCTGCTGCGTCAGGACAAGCGGGGTTATTATTATTTCGTCGACCGCATCGGCGACACGTTCCGCTGGAAGGGCGAGAACGTGGCGACGTCGGAAGTGGCCGAGGCGATTTCGGTGTTTCCGGGCGTCAAGGAAGCCAATGTCTATGGTGTCCATGTGCCCGGCGCCGATGGCCGCGCCGGCATGGCGTCGATCGTTGCGGAGAACGGATCGCTCGATCTCGACCATTTCCGCGACCAGATGCAAAAGGAACTGCCGGATTATGCGGTGCCGGTGTTCGTGCGGCTGCAGCCCGAAATCGAGATTACCGGCACGTTCAAGCACCGCAAGGTCGAACTGGTGAAGGAAGGCTTCGATCCCTCCATTGTGCCCGACCCGGTCTACTTCAACTGTCCGGTGCAGAAGAAATATGTCCCGGTCGACCAGGGCCTTTACGGCAAGATTTGCGCGGGCGAGCTCAGGCTCTAGATTTCATCGCCGGAAACGAAAAGGGCGGCTCCTGCGAGCCGCCCTTTGCTTTTGTGTGTGGCTCGCTTACTGCGCGGCGTCGGGTTTTTTGCCGAGACCCATGGCATCGAGGATTTCGGGGCGGATGTTTTCGGTGCCTTTCTTCTCGATGTGCTGGGCGACGCGGCTGCCGACGGCCATCATCGCCTGGCCCATGAAGGTCGGGCGGTTGGTACGCGCCCAGTCGAGCGAGGCTTCGCGGTTGACGTTCAGATCCTGGAACTTCGGGAAGACATAGCGCGCCATCAGTTCGTAGGACTTTTTCGTGTTGTCGAAGTCGGCCCAGTTATGCGCCATTTGCAGGAAGGCGCCGAAGCCGCCCGACTGGCTCTGCAATCGCTCGATCTGCGCGATCGCATCGTCCGGCGTGCCGATGACGGCCATGCCGGACGCGATGAGCGCATCCACCGGATCCGACCCGTCGGTCGGCGCCAGCGGCAGGGCCGCCACTTCACGGAAATAGTAGAGCCACTTTTCAAGACCGAAGCGGACATTCTCGCGCGCCTTTTCGCGCGTCTCGGCGATGTGAACCGGGCCGACGAGACGCCAGGCATTGCGGTCGATTGTCGTGCGGCTGTCCTTCGCGGTGTCCTCGCAGATCGCCCAGTTGGTGGCGAGCGCGTTGAAGCCGCCGGCCGATGTTGCGCCGATCGAAAGCAAGCCGACGCCATGCTTGCCGGCGGCGGTGGCGCCGGTCGGCGAAACCTGGCTTGCGACTGCGATCTCGACGCCGGGGCGCGAGTAAGGCGTCATCTGCAGGCGCGCCTCGTTGAGTTCGAACCAGCTCGTCTTCGCCGTCACGGTTTCGCCGCGCAACAGCGGCACCAGCACGTCCAGCGCTTCGTCCATCATGTCGCGTTGCTTTGCGACCTCGATGCCCATCATGAACGCGTCGGAGGGCAGCGCGCCCGGACCGACGCCGAACATCACGCGGCCACGCGTGATGTGATCGAGCTGGTTGATGCGGTCGGCCAGCATCAGCGGATGGTGATAGGGGAGCGAGGAGACGCCCGTGCCGAGACGGATGTGCTTCGTGCGTTCGGCAAGCGTGGCGATGAAGAGCTCGGGGCTTGCGATCAGCTCGTAGCCGGCCGAGTGGTGCTCGCCGATCCAGGCTTCGTCGTAGCCGAGCCTGTCCATCCACTGGACGAGTTCGATATCGCGCTCGATCGCCAGCGTCGGATTTTCGTCGAGGGGGTGAAAGGGGGCGATGAAAGCGCCGAAGCGCATTTTTGTGCCTGCCATTGGATTTCCTTTTCCTGAAGTTTCCCTGTTGTCGATTTCTATGTTTTTGCGATCGCCTTGACCTTGAAGCCGTTCAGCGCGATGTCGAGAAATTCGCGGTTGAAGGCCGAGGTGTCGGCTTCCGGATGGGCGCTCCACCAGGCTGTCAGCGCGCTCCATGTCGCGACGATGGCCGCGGCGCCGACTTCCGGCGTGAAGTTCCGGCGGAATTCGCCGCGCGCCTGCCCGCGCCGCAAGACCGCGGCCACAAGGTCGATGACGCTTTCGTTCAATTGCGACGTCACGAGATGCGCTGCCGGCTGGTCGAGATATTCGTTCAGCATCTTGCGCATGACGGCGGCGTTGTTCTGCCAGGCTTCCTCGAAGACGGACGAAAGGAAGTTGAGCTGCTCTTCGGCCGTGCCGTCCAGCGTCGCCAGCTTTTCGGACAGCGAGGCGGTGATTTCGTCGTTGAAGGCGTGGATCAGCGCGGCCTTGCTGGCGAAATGCAGAAAGAACGTCGCCTTGGCGATGCCGGCGCCGCCGCAAATGTCCTCGATGGTGACGCCGTCATAGCCGTGCTCGCCGAAAAGGCGCATGGCCGTCCGGTAGATTTCCTGCCGCGTCCGCTCCTTCTTGCCGGCGCGGCGGGGCGGCGCTTCCGTTTCGATCTCGGCGGATTTCAACGGTTTCATCCTCCAGCTTTCTACATCGCGCTGCCCGGCAGAAAATAGACCACAGTACATTTTTCTGCAAGCAGGGGGTGGGGTGGGCCGTTGCGGCGCTAGGGGCGATACCCTAGAACATTGACCCAAACGCTGAAAGAGTATCGGCCAAAACAAGCAAAACCGGGAGACGAAACATGGGACGGGTAAGCGGCAAGGTGGCGCTGGTAACGGGCGCGGCGAGCGGTATCGGCCGGGGCGCGGCGCTGGCTCTGGCGGCGGAGGGGGCGAAGCTCGTCGTCACCGATGTCGACGAGGCGGGCTTGAAGGAGACGGCGGCGCTGATCGGCAAGGCCGGTGGCACGGCCTCGGCCCACAAGCACGACGTCACCAGCGAAGCGCGCTGGGCCGAGATTGTCGCTGCCGCCAAATCCGAATTCGGCGGGCTGCACGTCCTCGTCAACAATGCCGGCATCGCCATCGGCGCCTCGATCTTCGAGATGTCCCATGAGGAATGGACGCGCCAGCAGGCGATCAATGTCGACGGCGTGTTCTTCGGCGTCAAACATGCCATTCCGCTGATTGCGGCCTCGGGTGGCGGCTCGGTCATCAACATTTCTTCGGTCGCGGGGCTTCAGGGCGCGCCGGGGCTTGCCGGCTATTGCGCAACCAAGGGCGCGGTCAGGCTTTTCACCAAGGCCGTGGCGCTCGAATGCGCGCAAGGGCAGATGAATGTGCGCGTCAACTCGGTTCATCCCGGCATCATCGACACCGCGATCTGGCAGAAGATGACGCCAGGCGGCACCAGCGCGCTTGCCTCCAGCGTGTTGCCGATCGCCGAGGGCGCCAACTCCATCGACCCGAATGCGATCGCGGTTGCGGCGCCGCTCGGCTATGCGGGGCTGCCCGCCGACATCGCGGCCGGGATCGTGTTCCTCGCGTCCGACGAGTCGCGATACATGACGGGTAGTGAGCTCGTCATTGATGGTGGCATGACGGCGCGTTGACTACTGTGTCTGGACGATTTCGTCCGTGATGCGCCAGTGGCCGTCGAGCCAGAGGGCGATTTCGCGGGCGCAGGGATGATCGAAGGCGGCGTAGCGGGAATGCAGCGCCGCCTTTTCCTTGTCCGTCATTTCATTCAGGCCGCGATCCTGAAAGGCCGTGAGGTCTTCGCCGATTGTTTTCCCGAGCGCCGGTCCGCAGATTTCCCCGGCGGCGGCGCGGAATGCATTGTCGGGATCATAGGCGGCATCGCGGTAGAGCATTTCAAGCGTCAGCATCGGAATGCGGCTGAGCCACGCCTGCGACGCCGGATTGACGCCATGTGCCGAAATTTCGGCGCCGATCTCGCGCGCGCGGCCGGTGAAGGCGCGCAGGTGGAGGAAAGGCGACATGCGCTGGCCGTCATTGACCGGATAATTGTCCCAGATGAAGGGCTTGCGGCGCAGCGTTTCGGCGGTGCGCGCGAGGTGATCCACGGGAAGTTCCTTCGAGCAGACGCGCGGACCCGTCCACATGATTTCGACGGCGGGATCGAGGCGCGCACCCAGCGCCTCGAGATAGCCGGGCGGACGGGCGCCGAAGACGCGATCGAGGATCGGGTCGTCGGTGTAGTAGCTCGGGCATGTGATGAGGCGGCTCGCGCCGGTGCGCGCGGCGATCCAGTCGACAATTTCGATCTGCTTGTCGGCGAGACCCTCGATGTCGCCGCGCATGTCGTCGAACAGGATCGCAAGGTCGACGCATCCGATCGCATCGAGGAAGGCGAGCTTTTCAGTCAGCGCCTCGCGGGCGGCGGCGTCGAAATTCAGATAAAGCTCGTAGGGGCTCAGGCCGACGCCGAAGCGGACGCCCGCGTTGCGGCATTGCGCGGCGAGGCGCGCGAGATCGTCGGCCATATCCTTCGGGTGCGGATCGGCCCAGCGGCGGCGCAGGAACGTGTCGGCTTTCGGCGCGTAGAGGTAAAACCCGTATCCATGGCCCGCGAGAAAGGCGATGTTCGCGGCTCGCTCTTCAACCGTCCAGGGCCGCCCGTAGAAACCTTCGATCGTTCCGAGTTCCGGCGTCATGTCAGCCGCGTATGACGAGGAAGCCCGCACGCGGGAAATGCACCACCACGTTGCCGACGCGTGGATCGTTGCGCTTCAGTGCGATGTGTTGCGCGGAGGAAGAAACGAGTTCGCCTGCAATCGGATCGCGTCCGTAGTCATCGGCCACTACGGTCACCTTGTCGCCGGGCTTCAGCCCGTTGGGTTCGCCCGGATCGGCTTTCACAGCTTCGCCCGAGGTTGCGGCCTTTGCGATGTCGAGCGCCGCGTCGCGCGAAATTTCCTGTCGGCTCCCATGGCCGATGCCCTTCACCCGTTTCTCCCAGGCGGCGAGATTCGGCATCGCCTCGGCGCTCTTCATCGCGGCCGGCACGATCCAGCGGATGAAGGCCAGATTGTAATAGGCGTTGGCATCGGCGATGCCCGGCGCCTCTCCCATCAGGAATTTTCGGCCATCCGCCAGTTGCTCTTCAAGCCAGCCGAAATTGGCGCGGAGCTGTTCGGCCATCAGCGGCGCGCCCGCTTTCATCGCTTCCGTGTCGAAGGGGCGGCCCATCAGTTTCGTGCGGTCGGCCTTGAAATCCTCGCCCATTGCGTCCGGCGCGTTGCCGAAAATGACCGCGACAGCCGCCATGAAAAAGCTGCGGTCGGTCCACAGCCCCATGCCCCAGCCGAGGCCCTTGTCGCCGCCGGTGAAGATCGACGGTTTCGGGAAGCGGCGTTCGAGCTCGCGTATGATGATCTGCGTGTCGCAATAAATGTCGGCGCCGATCTGCATGACGGGAATTTTCCGGTAGCCGCCGGTCAGCGCGACAAGTTCGGGTTTCGGCATGATGACGGGCTCGTCGCAGGCGAACCAGTCGAGACCCTTGATCCCGAGCACCACGCGCACCTTCTCCGAAAAAGGCGAGATGTCGTATTGGTGCAGAATGATGGACGTCGCGTCGGCGGGCATGGGCGTTCCTATTTGAAGTCGTGACTGAAGCGGATGTTGTCTTTCTTCAGGCCGTCGAGAACGATCTCGACTCCGCCGGTCTTCATCATCCATTCAAGACGGTGGTCGCGATATTCGCGCTTGAAGAGGCCCTGTTCCAGCACATTCGCAACCTGCGCCATGGCGGCGATGCTGTCGCGGGCTTCCTTCGCCGTCTGCGCGACGCTTGGCCTCGCATTGATGCGGGCAAGCCAGCGCCCGAGGGCCGAGCCTTCGTCGGGTGCGTTGCCGAAACCGGTCGAGCCGTTGACATAGGGCACGACGGAGAGGTCGCCCCAGCCAAAGCTGTCGCCATTGAACCAGTCGGCTTGCCCGAGCTGGCGCGTCAGCCAGGTGTGGATGCGCGCCGTCTGTTCGGCGGCGCGGGTCTGCATCTCGGCGGCCTTTGCGCCCGACGCGCGGCGAAAATAGGCGATTTCGCCGAGGCCCCAATTGATGGCCTCGTAGTGCGTGTCGCACACATCTTCGATCATGCGGACCCTGGCGCGCGCGGCCGGCGCGGCCGGCAGCATCGGCGGCGCCGGGTATTTGTCTTCGAGATATTCGAGGATGATCGTCGAATCGAAAACCTGCACGTCGCCATCAATCAGCGCCGGCACCTCGGCGCGCGGATTGGCGGCGACGAACTCGCCTTGTGAGGTCCCCGCGCCAATGCCGTCCGGTGTCTTCAGCGTCAGCTCGACGCCCTTTTCGCGCGCTGCGATTTTCACCTTCTGCGCATAGGGCGAGAGCGGATGTTCGTAGAGTGTCGGCATGGCGGGTCCCCCGTTTCGTTTGCGCGATCTTCGGCGCGCAGCGGGGCACTGTCCACGCGCAGGAGATCACGCCTGCGTGACGTGACGCAGCGTCAAGGCGCCGCCGGGTCAGGTCTTCAGGATGCCCTTCTTCTTTGCGACTTCGGTCATCTGGCCGAACAGCGTTACGGCGTCGTTGGGCGTTTGGTCGCCGTTGAACTCCTTGTAGAGCGTTGCGACGTTGACGACGATGCGTTCGCCGTCGCCCCAGCTGTCGTAATCGGTCATGTCGATGTCGAGCGCGGCCTCCAGCGCCGTCATTCCCGCGTCGTGGCGCTTCTTCGCCTCGTCGCGCACATAGACCAGATATTCGCGCACCGCCTTGACGCCATTCTTTCCCGTGATCGGGCCGTGGCCCGGCACGACCGTTTCCACATCCATTGCCAGAATTTTGTCGCAGGCCGCGATCCAGTTCGAGACCGGGCCTTCCCACATGATCGGGTGGCCTTCGATAAACAGAATGTCGCCGGTGAAAACCGTCTTGTCGGCTGGCACATAGACCAGCGCGTCGCCCGGCGTGTGCGCGGGGCCGACATGCATGATGCGGATTTCCTTCGCGCCGACATGACGGGTCAATTCGGTTTCGAAGGTCGTTGTCGGCAGTGTCTGCGTCACGCCCTTGAAGTCGAAGGCGCCGAAACATTGCGTCACATATTTGCCGAGATCGCCGAGGCCGGGTGCCATGTCGAGGAAGCCGGCCAGCAGCGCCGGCGGCTCGTGGCGCATGGCTTCGACGGCGAGCTTGTGGGCGATGATCTCGGCGCCGGCGCAGCATTCATTGCCGTTGCAGTGATCGCCATTGTGATGGGTGTTGACGACGGTGTTTATTTTCGCCGCCGCCTTCGGCTCGGCCTTGCGCATCGCGGCGAGCATGTCGCGCGTCAGCGGCACGTCGAACAGCGTATCGACGAGGAATGACTCGCCGCTGTCGACGATCAGGCCGGCATTCGACCAGCCCCAACCGCCATCCGGTTGCAGCCATGCGTAGCCGCCATTGCCCAGATCGTGCAGACCCTTGGTGTATTGGAAGTGGCTCAGTCCGAGACCCATGTTCCTGCTCCCTAAGAAATGCCGGTGAGGCCGCTGTCGACGGCGAGCGTCTGCGCGGTGATGTAGACGCTTTCGTCGGAGACGAGGAAGAGCGCCGCGTTGGCGATCTCCCAGCCGGTCGCCTGCCGTCCGAAGGGCACGGGCGTCCGGCCGCGCGACGGACGGCCCTGCGTCGCCAGTCTTCCGAGCGGTGTGTCGACCAGACCCGGCGCGACGATGTTGGCGCGGATGCCGCGCCGCGAACCTTCAAGCGCGACATGGCGCATCAACCCGCCCAGCGCCGCCTTCGAGGCATCATAGGCCGGCAGGCGCGACCCGGCGATCTGCCCGGCGATCGAGGAAATGAAAACGACCGGTGAGCCGTCGGCCAGCCGCGGCAGCGCCGCCTTGCAACAGAGCATCGGCCCGCGCAGGTTGACGCCCAGCACCTTGTCCCAGTCTTCGGGTGTCGCGCCTTCGAGGCCGAGGCCGCCGACGCCGATACCGACATTGAGCACGAGGCCGTCAAGCCCTCCCAATGCCTTTTCGGCCTCCGCGATCATGCGCGGAATGTCGTCCGGTTTTGAAATGTCGGCCACGATGGCGCTCGCCTTGCCGCCCTCCGCCGCGATCTTTGCCGCCGTTTCGCCGGCGGACGCCTTGTTGATGTCGGCAACCGCAACGCTGGCGCCTTCGCGGGCAAAGAGGATCGACATGGCGCGGCCGTTGCCGACGGGATCGGTCGCCGCGTCGAGTACGCGCTGGCCGCCGCCGACGACCAGAATGCGCCGGCCCTTCAACCGCCCGCGACCCGGTGCCTCGCCCGTCGATTCGGGCGGCAGCGCCTGTACGAATCCACCGTCAGCCATTGTTCTTCATGCTCCGCCTGATTTCGTCGAGGCCGCTCGTCTCGATGTCCTTGTCCTCGAGTTCGATCTCGAAGGTTTCGAGGTAGCGGCAGACGAGAAGATAGATGCCGATGATGATGACGAGTTCCTGCATCGCGGCGTCGCCAAGCGCCGCATGCGCCGCGGCGAACAGCTTTGCGTCGGCCTTGACGTTCGCCACCTGATCGTCGGTGAAAGCGAGCACGGAATTTTCCGTGTCGCTCAGATGCGGCGAGGGCAGCGCGCTCGCCGCCGCTTCGATACGCGCCTCCGACATGCCGATCATGCGCGAGACGCGGCGGTGCTGGTGCTGCTCATAGGTCGAGCCACAAAGATGGCCGACGCGCAGGATCACCAGTTCGCGCAGTTCGGTATCGAGCAGCCCGTCGTTGAGATAGGCATTGACCAGCGCCATGAACGGCAGGAACGAGGGGCCGCTGCCGGAAATCATCTTGAAAATGTTGAGTTGCGGCAGGCTGTCGCGAAGGGCCCGCGCCTCGGGCGCGAGCGTCGCCGGATCGGGATAGGGAATGCGGGCCATGGTCAGTCCTGCATGCCCGGCAGCTTGACGCCCGATTTATGCCCCGCATCCTCGATATCGACATCGAAGGTCTCGAGGAAATAGCAGGCGGTGGTGTAAAAGCCGATGGTGATGACCAGTTCCTGCAACTGCTTGTAGCCGAGCTTTTCTGCCAGCGGGTTGAAGGTCGCGTCGGATGCGCGGGTGTTCTTCACCACATCGTCGGTGAAGCGCATCACCTGGCGTTGCGTTTCGTCGAAGATCTCGGCCTCCGGCCCCTCGTGGATCGCCTTGATGAGATCCTCGGACATGCCGAGCTTCCGCGAGATCGCCTCGTGCTGATAGACCTCGTAGGAGGCGCCTTTCAGCACGCCGACGCGCACAATGGCGATTTCCCGCAAGACCGGATCGAGTTCGCTGTGGATCAGGATTGCATTTCCGAGCTTGATGAAGCCGTCGATCATGTCGCCCGAATGGCCGAGCATGCGGAAAATGTTGAGGTTGGGCAGCTTCTCGTAGACCGCCTTGGCGCGGCCTTCGGCCTTGGCCGGATCGAAATAGGGAATGCGGGCCATCGTCTGTCGTTCCTCCCGGAAAATTGATGTTCTTGTTGCGGTCAGTCTAACCCGCGCCGCCCCTGCGTCCAGCGGCAAGAGGACTTCCGGCCCCATGAAAGGGCGCGCGGGCTTTGCTTGCCCCGTCCGGCGGGGTAGGTAAACTCGCGCCCAACATGAGCCGGCGGGAGAAGAGCTGACGCCAGGCCAGGGATCAAGGGGAGGAATTTCAGCATGGCGAACACGGCACAGGTGCGTTCGGTGGCGGACATTACCCGCGTCTGGGCGGCGGCGGCGCCCGACAGCATCGCGCAGGTCTTCGAAGGCCGCGAGACCGGCTATGGCGAGCTCGACCGCCGCGCCAGCCAGGTCGCACAGGCGCTGATCGCCGATGGCTGCAAGCCCGATGCGCGCATCGGCTTCATGGGCAAGGGGTCGGACCGCTATTTCGAAATGCTCTACGGCGCCTTCAAGGCCAAATCCGTCGTGGTCGGCGTCAACTGGCGGCTGGCGGCGCCCGAGGTTGTCTATGTGCTCAACGACAGCCGCACCGAGATCCTTTTCGTCGGCGCCGAATTCTACGACATGGTCGAGAAGGTGCTGCCGGAATGCCCGACCGTGCGCAAGGTCGTGGCGCTGGATGGCGGCCGCAACGACTGGACCTCGTTCGACGACTGGCGCAACGCGACCAGCGATGCCGATCCGATGCTGCCGGCCGCCCCGGACGACGATGTGATCCAGCTCTATACCAGCGGCACGACCGGGCACCCGAAGGGTGTGCAGCTGACCAACGCCAACTATCTCTCGATTTTCGATCAGGGCGAAAAGGCCGGCTGGGCCAATTGGGGCCAGGGCGAAGTGGCGCTGGTCTGCATGCCGCTGTTTCATGTGGCGGGTGTCAATATCGGCCTGATCGGCAATATCCACGGCTGCAAGAACATCATTCTCAAGGATGTCGATCCGCAGGCGATCCTGAAGCTGATCGAAAGCGAGAAAATCAACATCGCCTTCATGGTGCCGGCGGTGATCCTGTTCCTGCTCCAGCAGCCGAACATGGGCACGACCGACGTGTCGTCGATCCGCCAGATCATCTATGGCGCCTCGCCGATTGCCGAGGACGTGTTGCGTCAGGCGCAGGAAACGTTCAAGGGCGCCGATTTCGTGCAGGTCTACGGCCTCACCGAAACGGCGGGCGGCGCAACCAACCTGCCGCCGGAAGCGCATGATCCGGCGCGCGGCAAGCTGCGCTCCTGCGGCGTGCCCAATCCGGGCATGGATGTACGCGTTGTCGACGACAAGGGTGAAAGCGTTCCCGCCGGCGATGTCGGCGAGATCGTCATTCGCGGCGCCTCCATCATGAAGGGCTACTGGAACCGGCCCGACGCCACGAAAGACGCCATCCGCGACGGATGGTTCTATACGGGCGATGCCGGCTTTTTCGACACGGAAGGTTATCTCTTCATCCATGACCGGGTGAAGGACATGATCGTTTCGGGCGGCGAGAACATTTATCCGGCCGAAGTCGAGAACGCGCTGTTCGGCCATGAAGCGATTGCGGACGCCGCCGTCATTGGCGTGCCGGACGAGAAATGGGGCGAGGCGGTCAAGGCCATCGTGGTGCTGAAGCCCGGCCAGAAGGCGTCGGCCGAAGATGTCATTGCCTTCGCGAAGACGCGCATTGCCAGCTACAAGGTGCCGAAGTCGGTCGACTTCATTGAGGCGTTGCCGCGCAACCCGTCGGGCAAGATCCTGCGGCGCGAGCTGCGCGCGCCTTACTGGGAAGGCCGTACGCGCATGGTCAACTGACCGGCGCGGCGCCGATACGATATTCATATCCGACGGGAGAGCGACCATGAGCCTTGCCGAACAGGACGCGCCGGCGCCGTTCAAGCCGCTGAAGCAGAAGCCGCCGAAAATCTCCGTCCGCCGCGAGAGCGACGGCACGGTTTATATTTCGTCCGACTATCCGCTCGGCGAAATGAAGCGCAGCGTCGTCCACATTCTCGAAGAGCGCGCCGCGATGCATCCGCAGCGCCGTTTCATCGGCGAGCGCGGGCCGGACGGCGCCTGGCGGTTCATCGGCTATGGCGAGGCCAATGTGAAGGCCAATGCGGTGGCAAGCGCGCTGCTGGCGCGCGGCATGAACGCCGAGACGCCGCTGATGGTGTTGTCGAGCAATTCGATCGCGCACGCTGTGATGGCGCTCGGCGCCATGAAGGCGGGTGTGCCGGTCGCGCCGGTCAGCGTTCCCTATTCGCTGATGAGTTCGGATTTCTCGAAGCTGCGCCATGTCGTCGGGCTGACGCGGCCGCGCATGATCTTCGCCGATCACGGCGATCTCTACGGCAAGGCCATTGCGGCGGTCGGCGAAGGCGCCGAGATCGTCACCTGCACCGGCAGCGTCGCGGGCGCCACATCCTTCGACGATCTCGTTGCGACGCCGGTCAGCAATGCGGTTGCCGCATCGATGGAACGGGTCGGCCACGACACCGTGGCGAAATATCTCTTCACCTCCGGATCGACCGGCATGCCGAAAGGCGTCATCCAGACGCATCGCATGATGATGGCGCAGATCGCCGCCGGCGAGGCGCTGCGCAGCGAAGCGCCGGACCCGGACGAAGTTCCGCAAAGCCTCGAATGGATGCCGTGGAACCACATCTCGGCCGGCAATATCGGCTTCAACGGCAACATGAATGCCGGCGGCACCGTCTATCTCGATGCCGGAAAGCCGATCCCCGGCATGTTCGATCAGACCATCGCCAATCTGCGCGATGTTTCACCCCGCGTCTTCGGCTCGGCGCCGGTCGCTTTCGCGATGCTGGCCGACGCGATGGAGCGCGACCCGACATTGCGCGCCAACTTCTTCCGCAATCTCGAATATATGGGCTATGGCGGCGCGACGCTGTCGAGCGACATCTACGACCGGATGCAGGCGTTGGCTGTCGCCGAGACGGGGTTCCGCATTCCGTTGACGACGATGTACGGCGCGACCGAGACGCAAGGCATCACCGTCGTTCACTGGGTGACCGAGCGCGTCGGCCTTGTCGGCCTGCCGGTGCCGGGCATCACGCTGAAGCTGGTGCCGAACGGCGCCAAGCTCGAAGTCCGCGTCAAGGGGCCGACGGTGACGCCCGGCTATCTCAACGATCCGAAGAAGACCGCCGAGGTCTTCGACGACGAAGGTTTCTACAGCCTCGGCGACGCCGCGAAATTCCTCGACGAAGCCCGGCCCGAGCTCGGCCTCGTTTTCGACGGCCGCGTGACGGAGGATTTCAAGCTGTCGTCGGGCACCTGGGTTT
>PHEO01000224.1 GCA_002841195.1 Alphaproteobacteria bacterium HGW-Alphaproteobacteria-11 | reverse complement strand
TCTGCCGACGAACCCGATAAAATGGTCTGCGCCCGCATCCGTCCGGGCAGCGAAATCGGCCGCAAGGCAAAAGTCGGAAATTTCGTCGAGACGAAGAAGGCAAAGGTCGAGGAAGGCGCCAAGATCAGTCACCTCTCCTATATCGGCGATGCGCGCGTCGGCGCCTATGCCAATATCGGCGCCGGCACCATCACCTGCAACTATGACGGCTATAACAAGTTCTTCACCGACATCGGTGCGGGCGCCTTTGTGGGTTCCAACACGGCGCTGGTCGCGCCGGTCAAGATCGGCGATGGCGCCTATCTCGGCTCGGGCAGCGTCATCACGAAAGACGTGACGGCGGACGCTCTGGCCGTCGCACGCGGACGGCAATTCGAAAAAGGTGGCTGGGCGGCGGCATTTCGCGCGGCGCATGAAGGCACCAAAAAAATCTCATCGGGCGAATAGTCATGTGCGGAATTGTCGGCATCGTCGGAACGGAACCCGTTGCACCCATCATTCTCGAGGCGCTGAAGCGGCTCGAGTACCGCGGTTACGACAGCGCAGGCATCGCGACACTGCATGGCGGCACCATCGACCGCCGCCGCGCCGAGGGAAAGCTCGTCAATCTGGATCGGCTGCTTTCAGAGAACCCGCTCGACGGCATTATCGGCATCGGCCACACACGCTGGGCAACGCACGGCGCACCGACGGAACGCAACGCGCATCCGCATACGACCGACCGCGTCGCTATCGTTCATAACGGCATCATCGAAAACTTCCGCGAGCTCCGGGAACGGCTCACGGCTGGCGGCGCCAATTTCGTAACCGAGACCGACTCGGAAGTCGTTGCGCATCTCGTGACACATTATCTCGACAAAGGGCTTGAACCGCGCGAGGCGGCGGCTACGGCACTGCACGAGCTAGAGGGCGCCTTTGCGCTCGGAATCGTGTTCAAGGGCGAGGATGACCTTATTGTCGGCGCGCGCCGGGGACCGCCGCTTGCGGTCGGCTATGGCGAGGGCGCCATGTATCTCGGATCGGATGCCTTTGCGCTCGCGCCGATGACAAGCCGGGTCTGTTTCCTTGAAGACGGCGACAGGGTCGAGTTGACGCGCGCCGGAGCGAGCATATTCGACGCGGCCGGCAACAAGGTTCAGCGCCCGATCAAGATCACGGACGTTTCGGCCGCGCTTGTCGACAAGGGCAATCACCGGCATTTCATGGCAAAGGAAATCTTCGAGCAACCGGAGGTCGTCGGCCATACGCTGTCCGAATATGTGAACCCGCTCGACGACACGATCCGTTTGCCGGCGCTGCCGGTCGACCTTGCCTCGGTCCCGCGCATTACCATCGTTGCGTGCGGGACGGCCTATTACGCGGCGATGGTCGCCAAATACTGGTTCGAGCGCTATGCGCGAATTTCGGTCGAGGTCGATATCGCGTCCGAGTTTCGCTATCGCGAAGCGGCGATGCCGGACGGGGGGCTCGCCATCTTCATTTCGCAATCGGGCGAAACAGCCGACACGCTGGCGGCGCTTCACTATTGCCGCGCGCAGGGGCAAAAGATCCTTTCGGTGGTCAATGTCGTCGAGTCGTCGATTGCACGGGCCTCGGACGCCATCCTGCCGACCTATGCGGGCCCTGAGATCGGCATTGCCTCGACCAAGGCCTTCACCTGCCAGTTGACGACGCTCGCGGTGCTGGCGATCCGCGCCGGAATTGCGCGCGGCACGCTCGACCGGACCGACGAAGAGCGGCTCGTGCGGACGTTGATGGAAGTGCCGCGGCACATCGCCGAGGCTCTGGCTCAGGACGAGGCCATTCAGGCGTTGAGTATCGAGTTCGCCAAGGCGCGGGACGTCTTGTATCTCGGCCGGGGCCATAATTATCCGATCGCGCTTGAGGGTGCCCTGAAGCTCAAGGAAATCTCCTACATCCATGCGGAGGGATATGCGGCCGGCGAGCTGAAGCATGGTCCCATCGCCCTGATCGACGAAGAAGTCCCGGTTGTCGTCATCGCGCCGGTCGACGCCCTGTTCGAGAAGACCATCTCCAACATGCAGGAGGTCAGCGCGCGCGGGGCACGGGTGGTGCTGATTGCCGACCGTGCCGGCATCGAGCGCGCGGGGAGCGATATGTGGGCGACGATCGAAGTGCCGACCGTCGATCCGCTGATTGCGCCCATCGTCAACGCCATTCCGGTGCAGCTGCTGGCCTATCATGCCGCCGTATCCAAGGGCACGGATGTCGATCAGCCGCGCAATCTCGCAAAGTCGGTGACGGTCGAGTAGCGGGCGATTCGCGACACGGCGTCAAAGGCGGTCTTGAAGCACTCGCCGCAAGATTTTGATTTCGTTGATTGTTTTTCTTCCCGGCGGGCGCCTGAAACAGGCGTGCTAGATTTGCGCGCAAGTTGAAGCGGCAATGCGTCGGGGAGGGCCGGTGGATGCGGCATCCGGTATGCCCAGCCTGAGAAACATCAAGTGGCGTCGCGCCTGCGCCGCGGCGCTGGCGGCGGGCATGCTTCTGGCTGCCGGCGGCGCGATGGCGCAGGACAGTGCCGCGGAGGCGACAGCGCTTATGGGCGCCGGAGCCGAGGCAATCGAGAACGGCCGGTTCGAAAAGGCAGCCGCCGATTTTTCGAATGCCTTGGATAGCGGCGGCCTCGATGCCGCGGGCAGGGCGCTTGCTCACTATCACCGCGCGATCGCATTCCAGAAGACCGGCCAGCAGGACGCGGCGATTGCCGACTATACGCGCGCCATCGGAGCCGACACCCTGCCTGCCGCGGTTCAGGCGCGCGCGCACTACAATCGCGGGATTGCGCTGGCGGCGGCCGGCAATGCGGAGAAGGCGGAGGCCGACTACCGCGCGACCATCGCGCTCGCGCCCGATTATGCGGCGGTCTATCACAATCTCGCCAATCTCGAGCGGCGGCGGCAGGACTATGACGCTGCCATCGGCAATTATTCGACGGCGATCCGGCTCATGTCGGGCAACGAACGAAAGCTGCCGCTTTTTGGCCGGGCGCTCGCCTATGAGCAAACCGGAAATGCGGGCGGCGCCGAGGCCGATTTGCGGGAGGCTCTGGCGATCGACCCCGAATTCGAGCTTGCCGGCGCAAAGCTTGCCGAGCTGACGGCCCGTCCGGTCGCACATGCCGCGAAGCCAGCAACCCAGGTCCAGGCGGCAAGAGCGCCGGAACCGCGCATATTGCCGGCAACACTGACGCCGTTCCAGAGCGCCTCGTCCGGACATGAAGGTGGCGCCGCCATCCGCATTGCAAGTTCTGGCGGATGGGAGACGACGGCGGTTCGCACAACGTCTGCCGAAAGGCCGGCGGATATCGCCGCGGTGGTGCCGAGGCCCGCACAGGAAGCGGAGAAGGCGAATGACAGGCTGACCACAGCGTCGCTGCGCCCGACATCGCTGGTCCCGCATCCGACCGCACAGGCGGCAATGCAAGCGTCGGCGGCAAAGGCCCAATTCCGAATTCAGCTCGGCGCCTTCCGGGACGAGGAAACGGCTGCGGCCGAATGGGGCAGGATTTCAACGTCGGCGGCGGCTATTGTCGGCAGTTTTGAGCATGTCGTGCAACGGGCCGACCTTGGCGAGCGTGGGATATTCTACCGGCTCCGGGCCGGCGCCTTCGAGGGGGTGCTCGACCTGCTGCCTTCGTACGGTCGGGTGGCGGTGCAGGTGACGGCCCGGGCCTAAGCTGCGCCGCCTGCCGCCACGATCTGCCGAGCCACTGCCGCAATGGTGAGCGGGGCACACCCCTCGGCCCGGTTGTTGACGATCAGATAAGCCGGCACCCGAAGCTCGAGCGCCGTCCTGGCCAGGGCGGTGAGGTCGTTCCTAAGTTCCGGGTTGGCATCCTGGATATGGTCATACGGGGCGAACGCATCGACCGCAGCGCTGTAGCTCCGCCCAGTCCGGAGCAGCGCCCGGGCCACGATGAACGGCGCCGTGATGGCGTCGTGCAGCAGCAACTGCTCGCCGATCGACGGCATCCGGGTCCAGGCGTTGAAGAGATGAGCCACCCCGTGGCTCCGCAACACGGCGAAGTACTCCGGGCAAAGATACTCCTCGTTCCGCAGCTCCACAGCATACGGCACCCCGCCCGGCGCGGCCGAAAAGAAGCGGTCGAGCCGCTCGGCAAATTCGGCCGGGGAAAGCGCTTCCTTCCGGGCAATGGTCTGGAATTCGAGGACCAACGGCCCAATGTGATCACTGAACACATCTACCATCGGCCCCACTACCTCGTTGGCGAACAGCTCGGCGTTGAGCCAGTCAGGGTTTGGCTGACCGAAGCGGTCCCGCTCCCTCGGGTTGGCAAAGGTGTGGGCGGTGATCCGCTCCCACACCTTGCTGACGCAGCGGAAGCCGGCCGGCAGCGCGGCCGCGTAGTCGGTCAGGGTCCGGGCGGAGGCCGGGCGGTAGAAGAAGGAGTCGATGCCGACCGTGCCGAAGAGCGGCCAGGTGGCGTATTCCTTGAGCATCCTGGCGGTGGCACCGGTGGCCGGGTACTCCCGCTGGTAAACCAGGCCGTTCCAGCCGGGGTAGGTCCACGACGAGGTCCCCAGCCGGATCAGCGGCGGCAGCCGGTCGGCCAGTTGCTGGAGCTCGGCTCGGTAAGGCCAAGTGGGGTGGGTCATGGGAGGGCCGGTGGACGGTGAGCGGGGGGTAAGGCCACAGGTGAAAGGTGAAAGGTGAAACGGGGGTGGGGGCCGGGCGTGAAACGTGAAAGGTGAAACGGAAAGGTAGTGTTACCCTCGTCCCGACCGTAGGGAGGGACCTCGGCACGATCCACCATCCGGTAGCCGACACCTTCGGATGTGGTGGCAACTGCCGAGGT
>PHEO01000223.1 GCA_002841195.1 Alphaproteobacteria bacterium HGW-Alphaproteobacteria-11 | reverse complement strand
CCGCCGATGCGCGCCCGGCCCGCAATGGCCCGCGCGGTCCGCGCCACCAGCCCGGCAAGCCGCGCCGCTTTGGCAAACCCGGCGCCGGCCGCGGCCGCCCGCAAGGCGGCCAGAAGCAGAGCCGCCGCCAGGCGGCCGCGCAGTAACGGTAAAAGCCGCGACGGCGGACAAATCTTCGCTACCGCAAAGCACCGCTTCGGGTCACTCTGAAGCGGTGTTTTCATGTCCGGTGCCCGCGCCCATGCCGATATACCGCCTGCTTCTGCTCATCGTGATATTGCCCGCTCTTGCCGCCTGCGCGGTGGCGACGCCTGCCGAGCGCAAGGCGAATGTCGAGGCATTGGCGACCGGCACCATGACGCCAGCCTATCTGCAAACGCGTCAATTCGACCTCTACAGCCTCAGGCGCACAAACGGCCCGCAGGACCTGCTTGTCGTCTATATCGAGGGCGACGGGCTTGCCTGGCGACGCATTGACGAAGCTTCGCCGGACCCGACACCCGTCACCCCGACGGCGCTCCGGCTGGCGCTCTCGGACAGTGCGCCGGCGGTTGCCTATCTTGCCCGCCCCTGTCAGTTCACGGATGAGGCGCGCCGGCGCAATTGCCGGACCGCCCTGTGGACGAGCCACCGCTATGGCGAGGACGTCGTCGCGGCGACGGGAGAGGCGCTCGACATGCTGAAGCGGCGTGCTGGCGCGCAACGCCTCGGGCTTGTCGGCTTTTCGGGCGGCGGCGCCATCGCGGCGCTCGTCGCGACACGGCGCGACGACGTGGCATGGCTGAAAACGGTCGCAGCGCCGCTCGACACATCGGCCTTCACCGGCCATCACGGCGTGACGCCGCTTGTGAGTTCGCTGAACCCGGCCGGCATGGGCGCGGCGCTTGGCGACGTACCGCAGCACCACTATGCAGGCGCCGACGACAAGATCGTGCCGCCGTCGATCGCCCAATCCTACATGGCGCGCCTGCCCTCCCGCCGCTGTGCGGTCTTGCATGTCGTCGCCGGCGCCGGCCATCACGATGGTTGGGAGAAGAACTGGCCTGTGTTCAGCACCAAAACACCGACCTGCCGCTAGCACGTCAGATCGAAGGCGGATCGGCGAGCCGTTTCGGCGGCACATCGTGCCACGGCCCGCCGATATCGAACCGCTTCAGCAATCCATCGAGCTGCACCTGCCGCGTGCTCAGCCTGCCGCGAAGGCCGGGCATTGCATGAAAATGCAGGCCCGTGACCGGCAGGAACGGATTGCGGCGCAGCGTCGCGTAGAGTTCGGAACGATGCGTCGGCCGCGCGCTGGCGCACCGCGCATGGAAGCCATGCGTATCGGCAACGACCAGCGTGTTGGCCGGAACCGTCATCGCGACGGGCTCCCGGTAGCCAAGCCGGACGGCCGTCTCGCGGTCGATCCGGAACGACCCGGCGGCAATCTCCGGATCGGCGTGGCGCGCGGCCCGCATACTTAGCTCGCGTTCCCACGCAAGGCGTTCCGCCGTCATCCGGTGAGAACCGGGAACATAGAGCAGCGGCCCGTCTTCCGGCCCGACATCCTGAAGATAGAGCCACGCCTTGGCCGTTGAGTGGAACGTGTCCATGTGGAGCGTGTTCTGCGGATCGGGACGCGACGGGTCCGGCTCGGCAATCACCGTCTGCACATGCACCAGCGGCTCGCCGCCGCAGCCCGCCACATAGCGCATCAGATCGAAAAGGCAATTGTCGTCGAGAAAGGCGGCAAGCGCCGGACGGCCCTTGATGTCGGGCCGGTCGAGACTGGCGCGCCGCGTGACGGTCGCCCCCTCGCGACGCTCCCACGAGGGCAAGGGATTTGCGTCGAGGCCCCGCCTGATTTCCGCGAACAGTTCGGGCGGCAGGAAATCGCGGCACACGACATATCCGTCACGCGTGTAGTCGGCAATCTCCGCGGCACCGACAGAGGCCGCCAGCCGCTGCCGGCGCCTCTCCGCCATCGTCCGCGCCAGCCGCACGCGCGCCATGTGCAGGCCGCGCCGGTTGAGCCGCGCACTACCGATGAGCGGATTGGCCCTGAAGGACTTCGCGCCGCTCGCCAATTGTAAGACCCACAAGGGCGCCGCGAGATAGGAAATCGGTTTCAACCCGCCTCTCCGTTGTTCGCCTGACGTCATACTCCGGTTCGCCGATCGCTCCGATAGACGTCACCATTCTAGACCGGAAAAGCTCGACGTCCGCCATAGCGGCAATCTTGGCTTCAACTATGGAAAAATGGGGGAGATTTTGGTGGGCGCACCAGGACTCGAACCTGGGACCCGCTGATTAAGAGTCAGCTGCTCTACCAACTGAGCTATGCGCCCGCCGAGCCGCCGGGCATGAACCCGGGGCAATCGGTGGAAACCACCATCCCGGCCACCTTGTCTGTGGGGGAGCGGTGCCTATAGCAAAGGAACCGGGGCCTGTCCAGCAGCGGCCGTCCCCGCCTGAAAAGCGGCGGCCCGCGAATCGCACCGGACTACCAGAAGGCGCTGGGGCCGCGTGAAATTTCGACGTTCCGGTGAATATGGACGCTCATCAGCAGGCCGAAGGCAAACATCAGCGACAGCATCGCCGTGCCGCCATATGAGACCAGCGGCAGCGGCACACCGACCACCGGCAGCAGCCCCATCACCATCGCCGTGTTGATGAAAACATAGAGGAAGAACGTCATCGACACGCCGATCGCAAGCAGCCGCCCGAACTGGTTGCGGCACTGCATGGCCACATTGAGCGAGAACATCAGCACGATGAAATAGAGCGCCAGCAGCACCAGACCGCCCGCAAGGCCGAGCTCCTCGCCCAGCATTGTGAAAATGAAGTCGGTGTGCTTTTCCGGAAGGAAATTGAGCTGGCTCTGCGTGCCTTCCATGAACCCCTTGCCGAAGACACCGCCGGCGCCGAGCGCGATCTTGGATTGCAGAATGTGATACCCGGTGCCGAGCGGATCGCGCTCCGGGTCGAGGAACGTGAAAACGCGGTTCTTCTGGTAGTCGTGAAGCCGGCTCCAGACGACGGGCACGGCGGCGAGCACGATGGCGCCGGAAAGGATGAAATACCGCCAGCGAAGCCCTGCGGCAAAGAACAGGACGGCACCGGACGCAGTAAGCAGGATGGCGGTGCCGAGATCGGGCTGCAGGGCAACGAGACCGACGGGTGCGGCGACCAGCGCCACCGGAATGACGAGGTTGCGCAGCCGCGACACCTCATCGAGCGTCAATCCATGGAAATAGCGCGCCAGCGCCATCAGTAGAGTCACCTTCATGACTTCGGACGGCTGGATCTGGACAAAGCCGAGATTGAGCCAGCGCTGCGCGCCCATCCCCGTCATGCCGACCACTTCCACGGCGACGAGCATGGCCAGCGCCACGCCGTAGAGCGGATAGGCGAGCCGCATCCAGAGCCGCAAATCGATCATCGCGGCGATCAGCAGAATGCAGACGCCGGCGGCGAAGCGCAGCGCCTGCCGGTAGGCCCAGGGCGAAAAACTGCCCTCGGCGACCGAATAAAGCATCGCGAAACCGATCGACGCGATCAGCACGAGCAGCAGCAGAAAGCCCCAGTTGAACTCGACGAGCTTGTCGGTGAGGCGCAGTTCGCGGCCGGTGAAACGTCTGAGATCGAGCATCAGCCCTCCCTCGCCTTGGTAGCGTCGCGCGGAGGTACGACGGCTTGCGGCCGGTCCGCATTGCGGCTCAACACTTCGCGCATGATGTCGCGCGCAACAGGCGCGGCGGCGGCGGAACCTGAGCCGCCATGCTCGATGATCACCGACAACGCAAAGCGCGGCGCATGCACGGGCGCATAACAGACGAAAAGCGCATGGTCGCGATGCCGCCACGGCACATCCTCGTTTCGCAACACACCAGTCAATCGTTCCGCGCGGCTGATTCGCCGCACCTGCGCCGTTCCCGTCTTGCCAGCCAGCTCCATTCCAGGCTCGGGAATGCGCGAGCGGAACGCGGTACCGCCGGGCTCGTTCGAAACGGCGTTCATGCCCTCACAAGCAACCTTCAGGGCCGCCTCGCCGAGGCCGAGCGATGCCGGAAGCGGCGTCGGCAACAATTGCCCGCCGATGGCGCGGGTCAATCGCGGCTTCACGGCATATCCGCCATTGGCGAGCCGCGCCGTCATCACGGCCAGTTGCAAGGGCGTCGTCAGCAGATAGCCTTGTCCGATGCCTGCGATCACCGTTTCGCCCTGATGCCACGGCTCGCCCCGCGTCGCCCGCTTCCAGTCGGGGGTCGGCACGAGGCCCGCCTTCTCGCCGGGCACTTCAAAGCCGTAGGTCTCGCCGAGGCCGAATTTCCGCGCCATCTCGGCAATCGCATTGATGCCGATGCGGCGCGCCACATCGTAGAAGAAGACGTCGCAGGAATATTTGATGGCCTGATGCATATTCATCGCGCCGTGGCCATCCTTTTTCCAGCAGTGGAAATCGTGGCTGCCTAGCGAGTAGTGCCCCGGGCAAACGACGCGCTGCGCGGGATTGATGCCAGCCTCAATCGCCGCCGCCGCCACCACCATCTTGAACGTCGATCCCGGTGGATACATGCCGGCCAGCGCCTTGTTGACCAGCGGCTTGTATTCATTGTCGACAAGCGCGCGCCACTGCTCGTTGCTGAGCCCCATGTTGAACTGGTTCGGGTCGTAGGCCGGCGCCGAAACGAATGCGAGAACGTCGCCCGAGTGAATATCCATCGCGACGGCGCCCGCGGATTCGCCTTTCAGCCGCTCCCAGGCAAAACGTTGAACATCCATGTCGAGCGTCAGCACGACTTCCTGGCCGGGCTTGCCGGGGTCCTTGGCAAGCTCGCGGATCACACGGCCAAGGAC
>PHEO01000222.1 GCA_002841195.1 Alphaproteobacteria bacterium HGW-Alphaproteobacteria-11 | reverse complement strand
CATGCGAGGCGGCGTTATAGCCGCCAAAACAGGGGCCCGCAAGGGCGTTCGGTCGCGGTGGCGGGCCGGGCCAGCCGGTTGCGGGTCCCTGCCGATGCCGGTATGTTCCGCCACATTTCGCGAGGCCGGTGCTCGAGGCTTCGCGGGGCCTGCTGGGGCGTAGCCAAGTGGTAAGGCAGCGGATTTTGATTCCGCCATTCGGAGGTTCGAACCCTCCCGCCCCAGCCAGTCCGCCGGTCGATTGGATCTCAGGTGAGGATCGCCCCCCGTGCGTCGCCGCATCGGCGGCGTCTGGCGGGGTTAGATCGATCCCCGGTCGCAATGCGTGACGCCGAAGGTATCTTCGACGGTCATCTCGACGCTGTAGCGGTCGCGCGCGCTGCGATTGAATTCGGTGACCGACACGACTGCTTCACCCGCGCCATCGATCTCGTAGTCGCCGCCCTGGGACACATTCGAGGTGCCGCCGGAGCCCGAACGGATAAGCGAGAGCTGGTAGCTGCCCGAAGAGCCGGGTACGCCATAGACCACGCTCTCGATCCGTACGCCGCCGGCCACGTCATAGGCGCGGATTTCGCATTTGGCGGGCGTCGAAGCATTTGCCGGGACGATGGATGCCGCCGCGCAACCGAGCGCCAGCGGCAGGAAGGCGAGAGACATCCGGAATTTCGACATTGTCATACTCCCTGGTTGAGAGGCGGGCGCCGGAGGCGGCGGGGGTGCCGCCTCCCTGCGCAAGCTTCGGGTTCAGTAGCCGCCCTGAATAACGACCGAGGTGTTGCCATGGCCGGTCTGCACGGTGTTTGCCTTCTGACCGTTGCCGACCTGGATGGTGGCTGCGGTATTGTTCGATCCCCACTGATCGGTCGTCGCCTTGTGGTTGCTGCCGATCTGGGCGGTGCCGGCCGTGTTGTTGCGGCCCGTCTGGTAGGTCGCGGAAGAATTGTTGCGGCCTTCCTGGCCGGTCACGGCGTAGTTGCCCTTGCCGTACTGGTCGGTGAGCGCCGAATTCCGGTTGCCGAGCTGCTGCTGGTAGAGGTAGTTCCACTGCCCGCTCTGCACGGCCTTGGAATAGTTGGCGTTGCCCTTGGTGTCGATCGCGCCCCTGTTGGCGTTGCCGTTCTGCGTGTAGACGCCGGTGTTGTTCCAGCCCTTCTGATAAACGGAAGCGCTATTGCCCGCGGTGGCGCCGGTGGCGCTTGCTGCGATCAGGGCGGTAAGGGCGGCGCTGGCCAGTAGAAACTTCTTCATTTTGTATCTCCTGCTCTGGGTGACCTGCATCGAGGCCGGTGGTTGACGATGCCTTTTTAGCGAGGTGTTCCTGAGCTGGATCTGAAGTGCGCATTCATTTTCCGTTCACCGGCACAGCCCACGAAAATGCGAATGAAGGAACGCGCGCATGCGCATGCACCGGCCCGCCTGAACGCCACATGAACGGAAACTTCAGCGGAACATCAGGGCGCTGTGTCTAGAAATACACGGATCGGCTTTCGACGCTTCGCGCCGTCCTGCAACAGGAGAGAGTAAAATGAAACGGTTCCCCTTCGCATTGTCCACCGCCTGCATGGCCCTCATCCTGACAGTACCGGCCGCGCATGCCGGCGGTTTCGCCGCTGTCAACCAGTCGGGCAACTACAAGCTGACCATCGTTGAGCAGAAGGGTGGTCAGACAAAGGTCATGACGAAGCAGATCAGTCCGCGCCTGCATGCCAGTACGGCAAACCGGATTGCCGTGAAAGCCACGCGGGCCCGAAACAAGCAATCGGTTTTCGGGGACGTGATTAGGATCACTTGCGGCGGCGGTTATGGCGGAAATGAGGTCGCGGTCAACCAGCACGGCGTCGGCAACAGCGCGACGGCGGCGCAGAGCGGCACGAACAACACCATCGTCGCGACACAGACCGGAGCGAACAACGCCACCCATGTCGTCCAGCAGGGCAGCAATCACACGGCCTACACGATGCAGACCGGAAACAACAACATCGCTTTCGTCAACCAGCGTTGCTGAGCGGACGGTCAGGGCCGCTCCGTGCCGCTCTCCGTCACGTCCTGCACCTGCAACTCGTAGAGCGTCTTGTAGACGCCGCCCACAGCCATCAGTTCTTCATGCGTACCGATCTCGCGTATCCGGCCCTCCGTCAGCACGACGATGCGGTCGGCCTCGCGGATTGTCTGCAGCCGGTGGGCAATGATGATGGAAGTGCGGCCCTCGGTGACTTTCGACAGGGCGTCCTGGATCAGCAGTTCGGTTTCGGTGTCGATGCTGGCGGTCGCCTCGTCGAGAATCAGCACTTCGGGGTTCATCGCCAGAACGCGCGCAAAGGCCAGAAGCTGGCGCTGGCCGTGGCTGAGATTGCGCCCGCGCTCGGTCAGCATCGTGTCGTAGCCTTGCGGCAACATCCGGATGAACGGGTCGGCATGCACGAGCCGCGCCGCCGCCCGCGCGGCTTCCCGCGTGACCGCCGGATTGCCGAGTGCGATGTTGTCGTAGACCGAACCTGAAAAAATGTGGAAATCCTGCAACACGACGCCGACACGCTGGCGGATTTCCGACGGCGCCACGTCCGTGATGTCGATGCCGTCGATCAGGATCGAGTTTTCCGGCACATCGTAGAAACGGCACAACAGGCGAATGAGGCTTGTCTTGCCCGAGCCCGTCGGCCCGACAATGGCGATGCGCTCGCCGGGCGCGATGTCGAACGTCACGTCGTTGAGGATCGTCAGGCCCGGCCGGTAGCCGAAGGTCAGGTGGTTGAAGCGGACATGGCCCTTGATGTCTTTCGGCAGGGGTTTCGGCGCCGCCGGCTCCTTCAGCGCCTCGTCCCAGTCCAGCGCCTGGAAGATGCGTTCGCAACTCGCCATGGCGCGGAAAACGACGTTCCATTGTTCGCCCATCGCCACGATGGGGCGGAACATCATGTCGGCGAATTGCGCGAACAGGATGACGCTACCGAGCGTCGCCGTCATTTCGAAGACGTGATTGCCGCCGAACCAGATGATTGCCGCCATGGCGAGAAAGGCCATGCTGTCCATCGCCGGGCCGTAATAGCTTTCGATGCGGATGGCCTGGTTTTCCTGATCGCGATTCTCGCGGTTGATGCCGCTGTAGCGCTCGAAATTGATCTGTTCGCGGCCATAAAGCTGCACGACCTCGATGCCGGAAAGGTTCTCCTGCAAATTCTCGTTGAGGCGCGACATCGAAGAGCGGATGCCGCGATAGACCTGCCGCGAGGCCATGCGGAAAATCCATGTCGCCAGCGCCGCCACCGGCAAGAGCAGCATCAGTTCCATCGTCAGCGTTGGATTGAGCGCCAGCATGATGGACACGGCGACGAAGAACGGCACGAACTCGCCGAGCAATACGCCGAACCCCGCCAGCAGCTCGAACAGCGTTTCGATGTCGTTGGTGAGCCGCGTCATCACGCGGCCGACCGCGACCCGGTCGTAGAAACTCGAGGGCAGGCGCTCCAGATGAGCGAAGAGATCGCGCCGCAAGTCGCGCAAGCCGTTGAGCACGGTGCGTGCCAGCATCACCCGGAAGCCGTGGCCGAATGCCGCCCAGAGCAATGTCCAGAGCCCGTAGAGAATGCAGGCCGCAATGATCGGATGCAGTGTGAAAAGGTCGGCCAGCAGCGCATTGAGCGCCTTTTGGCCGAAATCGGGTGCGCCTTCGTCGGCCGTGGGCAGCAAAATGCCATCGACGACGACGCGGCTGACGACGACGGGCGCCAGAACCGCGGCGCTGGCGGCCAGCAGCACGAAGAGCAGCGCGATGCAGCCTTGCCGGCGATAGGGCCTGAGCCAATGCATCAGCCGGCCGACCAGCCCGAAGTCGAAACCGCGCGTCTCCATCTCGTCGTCGAAGACGGTGTAGTCGCGGGATTTCTTCTCTCTCTGCGCAGCCACGCTCATGTCTCGGTCCCCGTCAGGCTGCCGAGGCTCTGCACCAGTTCGTCGCGGCGGCCCTGCTGGCGCTCAAGCGTCGCGTAAAGCCCGCCCTTCGCCAGCAGTTCGGCATGGGTGCCGACTTCCGCGACGCGGCCCTCTTCCAGCACCACGATCCGGTCGGCATGGCGCGCGGTCGAGACGCGGTGCGACACCATGATGGTTGTGCGGCCCTTCCGCAGCGTCTTGAGGCGAGAGAGAATGAATTCCTCGGTTTCGGTATCGACCGACGAAAAGCAATCGTCGAGCAGCAGCACAGGCGTCTCTCGGATCAGCCCGCGCGCCAGGCTCGCGCGCTGCTTCTGCCCGCCAGACAGCGTGACGCCACGCTCGCCGACCATCGTTTCGAGCCGGTCCGGGAAGCGGCGGATCGTCGTTTCGAGGTCGGCACTCTCGGCCGCGCGCCAGACCTCTTCCGTTTCGCGCGCCGGATTGTCGTAGGAAATGTTTTGCGCGATATGCGTGGCGAAAAGAAACGGGTCCTGCGGCACCATCGCGACCTGCCCGCGCACCTGCGCCAGCGGCAGCATGCGGATGTCGCGCCCATCGAGATAGACCGATCCCGGCGGCGGATCGAGCAGGCGCACGATCAGACGCAGCAGCGTCGACTTGCCGGAGCCGACGCGGCCGAGCACCGCGACCATCTCGCCCTTGCCGATTTCGAGCGACAGATCGTTGAGCGCCGGCCAGCCGTCGCCCGTGCGCGCGGGATGTACATAAGAGAGGTGATGCAGCGTGATCGCGCCGCCGATCTCGTCGAGCGGCGCCGCATCGGGTGCATCGCGGATTTCGGGCTCGCGGTCGAGAATCTCGAAAATCCGCGCCGCCGCCGAACCGCCGCGCTGGAACAGCGTCACCATCACGCCGCCTTCCTTGATCGGCGCCAGCATCATGTTGAG
>PHEO01000221.1 GCA_002841195.1 Alphaproteobacteria bacterium HGW-Alphaproteobacteria-11 | reverse complement strand
TTTGTGACGGCCCGGCCTTGTCAGAGGCGCCAGTTCATCGGGACGTGCCCGGGCTCGCTCCGTATGCGGTCCATCCAGCTGCCGATCGCCTTGTAGGGCGCAAGATCGAAGCCGCCTTCATGGGCGACATGCGTGTACGCGTAGAGCGCGATGTCGGCGATAGAGTATTGGCCGCCGGCAAACCAGTCATGGCTGGAGAGATGGCGCTCCATGACGTCGAGGGCCTGATAGCCGCGCTCGTGCCAGCAGGGAAAGCTGTCCTTCTTCTCTTCGTAGCCACCGGGTTTGATCGACTGCCAGAAGCGGGCCACCGCGATATAGGGCTCGTGGCTGTATTGTTCGAAGAACATCCATTGCAGGGCCTGCGCGCGGGCCATGCGGTCGTCCGGCAGCAGTGCCGAGCCTTCGGCCAGATAGAACAGGATGGCGTTCGATTCCGGCAATGTCCGTCCGTCATCGAATTCGACGGTCGGTACGCGTCCGTTCGGGTTCATGGCAAGGAAGTCGCCGGTCCGGCTTTCGCCCTTCAGAATGTCGACATCGACAAGCTCAAGGGCCATACCGAGCTGATGCGCGGCGAGGCGCACCTTGTAGCAGTTGCCGCTGTCCTGCATCTGGTAGAGGCGCATGGGGATCCTGTCAGAAGTGCCGGGGGCAGCCAGCCTTTGCCAATATGCCGGCGAGGCGGGTTGCCGCCTTGCCGATCTCGGCCTCGGGCACCGAGGCGTAGCCCATATAAAGGCCCGGCCGTCCGGTTTCCAGCCGATAGAGCGAGAGCGGACTGATGTGAATATCGGCTTCGGCCGCCGCGCGCGCCATCGCCGCGTCGTCTGCGCCGTCGGCGAGAAAAGCCGAGAGTTGCAGCCCGCCTTCGCCCGGCGCCGGTTCCAGCCAGGGGGCAAGTTCGTTGTCGAGCGCCTTCAGCAGCAGGGCGCGCCGCCCGGCATAGAGCGCCCGCATCCGTCGCACATGACCGCCGTAATGTCCCTCGCCGATGAAATCGGCCAGCGCGGCCTGCACCGTTGCGGGCGGCACGTGGCCGGTGATGCGGATGGCGGTACCGAAGGCGTCGACCAGATTTTCGGGGACGATCAGATAGCCGATCCTGATGGCCGGGAACATCGTCTTGGCGAAAGTGCCCATGTAGATGACGGTGCCGGCGCGGTCGAGGCCCTGCAGCGAGGCGATGGGGCGGCCCTGATAGCGATATTCCGAATCGTAGTCGTCCTCCAGCACCCAGGCGCCGGATTGCCGTGCATGGTCGAGCAGGGCGAGGCGGCGCTGCAGCGACAGCGTCGCGCCGAGCGGGAACTGATGGGACGGGGTCACATAGATCAGGCGCGGCGTCTCGTGCCGGGCAATGCCCGCCTCGACATCGATGCCCTCGGCGTCGACGGGCACGGGGACGAGCTCGGCGCCGGCACCCAGCAGCGCGCCACGTGCGCCGAGATAGCCCGGATCCTCGATCCAGACGGGATCGCCGGGATCGAGCAGCATCCGCGCCGCCATGTCGAGCGCGCCTTGCGCGCCGACCGTCACGATCACCTGTTCCGCCGTGCAGACGACGCCGCGTGCCGCACCCGCGTAAGCGGCAATGGCCTCGCGCAGCGCCGGCAGGCCGATGCCGACCTCATAGCCCAGATTGCCGCGCCGCGGATCGCGCGCATGGCGCGCCAGCAAGCGGCTCCAGAGCATGTTCGGGAATTGGTCGATGGCCGGCAGGCCGTGCAGGAAGGGGCGGCCCTCGCCGCGCTTGTAGGCCGGCGCGAGGCGGCGCGTTGCCGAGAGCGCCTGGCCGCGTTCGGACAGGCCGCGCGTATTGCGAGTGGGGCGGCCGGGCTCGGGCGGGCGCGCCTGCCGGTCGAGTTGCAGCAGGCTGTCCGGCAGGACGGCGGCGATGCGGGTTCCGGCGCCGACCTGCCCCTCCAGATAACCTTCGGCGGTCAACTGGTCGTAGGCGGTCAGCACCGTGTTGCGGCCGACCCCGAGTTCGCCTGCGAGAGTGCGGGACGAAGGCAGGCGCGCGCCCGGATGCAGCCTTCCATCGAGAATGGCCTCGCGCAGCGCGTCGTAGAGTTGGCGATAGAGAGGCGCCTCGGCGTCGTTGTCGAGCGCCAGCGTGCCGAGGGGCAGAGGGCTTGCGGGCATCGTGCGATCCTCCGTGATTCAGTGGACCCATCATATTTTACAGAATGGATCTTTTGATAGGGCCAATTTCGGCAAATGGTGCGGACCGGAATCGAGGGGAGAACGCGATGCTCGAAATGAAATCTGCCTGCGAGAAATGCGAGGCGCCGACGCCGAAGGACGGTGCGGCCGAAATCTGCAGCTTCGAATGCACCTTCTGTCCACCCTGCGCGGAGGGGATGGCGCATGTCTGTCCGAATTGCGGCGGCGAGCTTCTGGCGCGGCCGAAGCGGACGTTGGACGTCTGAAAGGAACTAGCTATGAGCGGCTACGAAACATCGGCGGCGCACCGGGTGCGGCAGGTGCCGAAGCGGGCGGCCTATGACCGC
Organism: Alphaproteobacteria bacterium HGW-Alphaproteobacteria-11; assembly: GCA_002841195.1. Lineage (GTDB taxonomy): Bacteria > Pseudomonadota > Alphaproteobacteria > Parvibaculales > Parvibaculaceae > Parvibaculum. The sequence goes on along the minus strand of PHEO01000221.1, from coordinate 2,341 downwards.
GCGACGGTGCACGGCATCCTCGATGCCGGCTATGTCGCCCATGTGGCTTTCATGGGCGAGGTGGGACCCGTCGCACTGCCGATGGTCTATGTCCGCGACGGCGACGCCGTGCTGATCCACGGATCGCGCAAGAGCCGGCTGATGCGGATGATCGGCGGCGGCGCGCCGATTTGCCTGACCGTGACGCTGATCGACGGGCTGGTGCTGGCGCGCTCCGCCTTCCACCACTCGATGAACTACCGCTCAGTGATGGCGCATGGCGTGGCCGAGACGGTGACGGAGGCGGAGAAGCCGCGCGCGCTCGAACTCTTCACGGCTCGTGTCCGGCAAGGACGCCCGCCCGAGACGCGGCCGGCCAATGCGCAGGAATTGAAGGCGACGCAGGTGTTGCGGCTGCCGCTCGCCGAGGTCGCGGCCAAGGTCCGCAGCGGCGGTCCGCTCGACGATCCGGAAGATATGGACCTGCCGGTCTGGGCCGGCGTCGTGCCGATGCAGATGGTTTTCGGAGAGCCGGTGCGCGACATGTCCGTCGCTGCCGCCAATTAGGAGAATCGCATGTCGTCCGTCGTCATCGCCGTCATATTTGTGCTGGTCGGCCTGTTGAATGCTTTTCCGGCTGTCGGATTGCTGGGCGCGAAGCAGTTGCGCAGTCTTTACGGGCTCGATTTTTCGGAACCGAACCTGCTAACCCTGATGCAGCACCGCGCGGTCATGCTGGGGCTTATCGGCATCTTCCTCATCGTGGCGGCGTTCCGCCGCGAGTTGCAACCGGCCGGTTTCGTTCTCGGCTTTGCCAGCATGCTTTCCTTCGTGGTTTTCGCCCGGCTTCAGGAGGGGCCGAGCCCGTGGATTTCGAAGGTTGCGACGGCCGATATCGCCGGCTCGGCGCTGCTCCTCGTCGCGCTGGTGCTTTATTGGCTGCGGGCCTAGGAAGGCGGTTGCGCGGGCTCCCGGAGCGGCATAGGTTGCAGCCGCTTTTCGGACCAACCGCCCTTATGGAGACCGTGTCATGGGCTTCCTTTCAGACTCGCTTTCGCGCATCAAGCCGTCGGCAACCATCGCCGCGACCCAGAAAGCGCGCGACCTGAAAGCGGCCGGCGTTGATGTTATCGGCCTCGGCGCGGGCGAGCCCGATTTCGACACGCCCGACAACGTCAAGGAAGCGGCGATCGCGGCAATCCGGCGCGGCGAGACGAAATACACCGCCGTCGACGGCATTCCCGAGCTGAAGGCGGCCATCGCGGCCAAGTTCAAGCGCGAGAACGGGCTCGACTACAAGCCCGCTCAATGCTTTGTCGCGCCCGGCGGCAAGCCGATCATCTACAATGCGATGATGGCGACGCTGAACCCCGGCGACGAGGTCGTCATTCCGGCGCCCTATTGGGTCTCCTATCCCGACATCGTGCTGCTGGCGGGCGGTACGCCCGTCTTCGCCGAGGCGGGAATGGCGACCGGCTTCAAGCTGCAGCCGGAGGCGCTCGAAAAAGCGATCACGCCGAAGACCAAATGGCTGATCTTCAACTCGCCGTCGAACCCGACGGGCGCCGCCTACACATGGGACGAATTGAAGAAGCTGACCGATGTGCTGGTGAAGTATCCCCAGGTCTGGGTGCTGACCGACGACATGTACGAGCATCTGACCTATGACGGCTTCAAGTTTGCGACGCCAGCCCAGGTCGAGCCGAAGCTTTACGACCGTACACTGACGATGAACGGCGTCTCGAAGGCCTATTCGATGACCGGCTGGCGTATCGGCTATTGCGCCGGTCCGATCGAACTCATCAAGGCAATGACGACGATCCAGAGCCAGTCGACGTCCAACCCGACCTCGATCAGCCAATGGGCCGCCGTCGAGGCGCTCAACGGCCCGCAGGATTTCATTGCCGAGCGTGCGCAGAGCTTCAAGGAACGGCGCGATCTCGTGGTGTCGATGCTCAATCAGGCGAAAGGCATCAAATGCCCGACGCCCGAAGGCGCCTTCTATGTCTATCCGTCCTGCGAGGGGTGCCTCGGCAAGACGACGCCGGCCGGCAAGTTGATCGAGACCGACAAGGATTTCGTCGAGGCGCTGCTGGAAGAGGAAGGTGTCGCCGTCGTACACGGCGAAGCCTTCGGCCTCGCGCCCTTCTTCCGCATCTCCTACGCGACCTCGACCGAGAACCTCGTCAAGGCCTGCGAACGCATCCAGCGCTTCTGCGGCAACCTGCGCTAGAGGTCGGCCACCGCCAAAATCGAAGGCCCCGCGTTTTGCGCGGTGCCTTTTTCGTCACACCTGATAGCCCATCTTCCGAAGTTCCGCCTGTAGCGCGTTGATGCGCGTTGCGTCGGAGGGGTGGGTTGA
>PHEO01000220.1 GCA_002841195.1 Alphaproteobacteria bacterium HGW-Alphaproteobacteria-11 | reverse complement strand
TTGCAGTCGAGCTTCTGTCGGGCGACCGCGAACCGGCGGTGCGCGCCGCCGCCGAGGCGCTGGGCATTCCCGAGTGGCGCGCCGCCGCCCGGCCCGCCGAAAAAATCGCCCGGCTGGAAGAGCTGACGCGCGAAGGCCGCAAGGTGCTGATGGTGGGCGACGGGCTCAACGATGCGCCGGCGCTGCGCGCCGCGTATGTCTCGATCTCGCCGGCGGACGCCGCCGATGTCAGCCAGACAGCCGCCGATTTCATTTTTCAGGGCGCGCGTCTTGCTCCGCTTGTCGAAACGGTCGATGTCGCGATGAAGTCGCGCCGCCTCGTCTTCCAGAATTTCGGTCTCGCGCTCGCCTACAACGCGGTCGCCGTTCCGCTGGCGGTCGCGGGCTTCGTGACGCCGCTCATCGCGGCCATCGCGATGTCCAGCTCCTCGATCACGGTCATCGCCAATGCGATGCGCCTGAGCCGGCGGAACGCCGCCGCGGCAAACCGATGAACATTCTGGTGTTCCTGATACCGGCGGCGCTGCTGCTCGGGCTACTCGGACTAGGCGCCTTTCTCTGGTCGCTGAAAAGCGGACAGTATGACGATCTCGAAGGCGCCGCCGAGCGCATCCTCTTCGACGATGAAGACGACAGGCCGGATGAGGGCAGGCCGGATCAAAGCGAGCCGGGCGACAATAAAACCGCTTCGTAAGAAATCAGCTTTTGGAAACGAGATCCCGATAGGCATGCCATGTCGCATGGCCGAGCAGCGGGAAGACGAAGACGAGCCCGACAAACAACGTCGCAATGCCGAAGGCGGTCAGGAAGGCGATGATCCAGCCCCAGATCATCATCGGCCAGAAATTGCGCCGCACCGTCTCGATGCTGGTCAGCACCGCCGTCACCGCATCGACATCGCGCGCCATCAGCATCGGCACCGACACGACCGAAATCGAGAAACAGATCAGCGCCAGCACGCCGCCCGTCGCCGTGCCGACGACGAGCAGACCGAGCCCGTGCGGCGTGAGCAGAAGCGCCGGCACGAATTCGCCGAGCTGCGGCATCGTCTGCGAACCGAAGAACAACGCAAACAGCAAGGTCGCGATCCGCACCCAGATCAGCATGGCGCCCATCAGCATCGCGCCGAGAAAGGCAAGCTGCGCGGGGCTCTGCGCCGATACCAGGGCGACATCGGCAAACCGCACCGGCAGGCCGGCTTCGAGCCGGCGGCTCGCCTCGTACATACCGACGGCAAGCAGCGGCCCGACCAGCAGGAAGCCCGACGCGATGACCGGCACCAGCGCACCGAGATCGAAAAGAAAGAGCGCGCTGACCAGCAACAACGACAGCACGAAAAAGAAAATGCCGTAGGTGAAGCTGACCGCCGGAACGGCGCACATGTCGGCCCAGCCGCGCGCAAGCCAGACCCATGGCGCGTCCGCACGCACCTTCCGCACCTGCGGAAAGCGCATACCGCCATTCGTCGCCGACGACACATCGCTCATGGCAGCCTCTCCTCGCGACCAAACCGCCCAACGGGCCGATGCTAGCCGCGAATAACCACGCCGTCCATGTGGTTTATGCTCGCGAAGTCGTGACAGAGAGTTGAATCCGCCGGATGGAGGGGCGGCGTAAGCTGCAAATGAAATTCAAGGGAGATTTCGATTGAAACGCTTCGCCGTCCTGCTCGGCCTCTGGCCCGCGCTGATCGCGCCCGCCGCCGCGGCGGAAGAGGCCACGGCGATTTTCGCAGGCGGCTGCTTCTGGTGCATGGAACCGCCCTACGACAAGCTCGACGGCGTGATCCGCACGACATCGGGTTATAGCGGCGGCGAGAAGCCGAACCCGACCTACAAGGAAGTCTCGTCCGGCAGGAGCGGTCACATCGAGGTGGTCGAGATCGTCTACGATCCGGCGGTCGTGAGCTATGAGAAACTGCTCCACGTCTTCTGGCGCAACATCGACCCGGTGCGCGCGAACGCACAATTCTGCGACGTGGGTCCGCAATATCGCAGTGCCATCTTTTACGGAAATGAAAGCGAGCGCGAACGCGCCGAAGCCTCGAAAGCCGAACTCGAAGCGTCGGGCCGGCTTCATCTGCCCATCGCCACCGAGATTCTCGAAGCCGCTCCCTTTTATCCCGCCGAGAGCTATCATCAGGACTACTATCTGAAAAATCCCGCGCGCTACGCCTATTACCGCTGGGGCTGCGGACGCGACCAGCGGCTGAAGGAAATCTGGGACGACGAAGCGGGCGGGCATTAGGAGATGAGCATGATGTCCAGACGGAAATTTCTGGGTGGAACGGCGGTCGCCGCGGCGCTGGCGGCGGCTGGCCTGACGCTGCGCGGCAAAAGCGCCGGAGCCGACGAAGCGGCATCGACCGTCTTCGAGGTGACGAAGAGCGAAGCCGAGTGGCGCGCGCAATTGACGCCGGCGCAATATCGCGTGCTGCGCGAACACGGCACCGAACGCGCCGGCACGAGCCCACTCGACAAGGAAAAGCGCATCGGCACCTATCATTGCGCCGGTTGCGACCTGCCGCTCTTTGCCTCCGCGACGAAATACGACAGCCGCACCGGATGGCCGAGCTTCTACGCCCCGCTCGACAACGCCATCGGCACGTCGGAGGACCGCAGCTTCTTCACGGTACGGACGGAAGTGCATTGCCGCCGCTGCGGCGGGCATTTGGGCCATGTCTTCGAGGATGGGCCGCCGCCGACGGGCCTGCGCTATTGCATGAACGGCGTCGCGATGACATTCAGGCCTTCGTCGCCCGCTTGATCGCCTGAACCGCATCCTCGAGCGCCTGCAGGAAGCGCGAGCGGTCGGCGCGCGAGAAGGGCGGCCCGCCGCCCTTCGCATCGCCGGCCTCGCGCAGCTCGCGCATCAGGTCGCGCATCGCAAGCGCCATGCCGATGCTCGATTGCGTGAACGGATTGCCATTGTGACCGATCGCGGCAGCACCCCTCTCCAGCGCACGGGCCGCCAGCGGAATGTCACCGGTGACGACGATGTCGCCGATGCCGGCGCGTTCGGCGATCCAGTCGTCGGCGGCATCGGGACCGGCGGCGACGACGACTGGCCGCACGAGCGGATGGCCGGTCGGCCGCATGCCGCTGTTCGAAACGATATGAACCGTGAGGCCGTGGCGTTCGGCGACCCGCACCACTTCATCCTTTACCGGGCAGGCATCGGCATCGACATAGATTTCGGTCATCGCTTCTTTTCGCCGGATGATTTCATCGCCGCACGATGATAGCTTGCGGGCCGTGAACACAAGCGCAAAAAGCAAAACGGTACAACCCATCGTGGCAATCGTTGGCGGCGGGCCGGCGGGCCTTGCCGCGGCCGAACGGCTGGCGGACGTCGCGGAGGTGCATGTCTTCGACGCGATGCCCTCGCTCGGGCGCAAGTTCCTGCTCGCGGGCAAGAGCGGCCTCAACATCACGCATGGCGAAAACTTCGAGACCTTCCTGACACGTTTCGGCGCCGCGCGCGAAAAACTCGAACCGGCGCTGCGCCGCTTCACGCCCGACGACATAAGGCAATGGGCGGCGGAACTCGGCGTCGAAACTTTTACCGGGAGCTCGGGACGTGTTTTCCCGAAAGCGATGAAGGCTTCGCCGCTCTTGCGCGCCTGGCTGCGGCGGCTGGCGGATGCGGGCGTGACGTTTCATCGGCGCCACAAATGGAACGGATGGACGTCGGAAGGCGATTTGAAATTCGAGATGCCGGACGGCGAGTTGACTTTCCATGCCGGTGCGACCGTGCTGGCGCTGGGCGGCGCAAGCTGGCCACGGCTCGGCAGCGACGGTGCATGGACGCTATTGCTGCGCGCGCATGGCGTGACGGTCAACCCGTTGCGGCCTTCCAATTGCGGCTTCGACGTCGCATGGAGCCCGCACATGGCGGCACGCTTTGCCGGTGTGCCGGTGAAGTCGGTGACGCTGACTTTCGGCGAGCGGTCGCTGCGCGGCGATTTCGTGGTGACGAGATACGGCGTCGAGGGCAGCGCGATCTATGCGCTTTCGGCGGAACTGCGCGAGACCGCTGAGCGCGACGGCAAGGCGGTGCTGACGCTCGACCTCGCACCCGACCGCGACATCGAAAGGTTGACGCGCGAACTTTCCCGCCCGCGCGGAAAAAATTCGCTGGCCAATCATTTGCGCAAGGCGGCCGGCATCGACGGCGCAAGGGCGGCGCTGCTGCGCGAATGCGCCGACAGTCTGGTCTTCGACGATCCGGCGCTTCTTGCCGCCGCCATCAAGGCGCTGCCGCTGACATTGATCCGTCCACGGCCGATAGCAGAGGCGATCGGCAGCGCCGGCGGCATCGCGCTCGATGAGATCGACGGAAAATTCATGTTGCGGAAGCTGCCGGGTGTCTTCTGCGCGGGCGAAATGCTCGACTGGGAGGCGCCGACCGGCGGCTATCTGATCACCGCCTGCCTCGGCACCGGCCGCGCCGCGGGCGACGGCGCGCGGGAATGGTTGGCCGAAAAGCGTTGACTGTCATCGAACTGTCAAAAATCTGTCACAAACGCACTTGTCCCCGGGTTTATCCCGCACCTTGTCCCGCAAAACCGCGCGACTTGTCCCCCACATTGCGCGCGGCCGTATCATGCGGACATTTTTTTGGTTTGCGCCGCGCGTCAGGCGTTCTTGACCAGCATGCCGCCATCGACCGGAATGGCGACGCCGTTGAGATAGGAGGACGCCGGCAGCACGACGCTGAGGGTCACATGCGCGACTTCTTCGGGGTCGCCATAGCGCCTGAGCGGCACGCGGCGCTTGGCGAAGATTTCCTTGTGCTCGTCGGGAATGCCGGCGGTGATGCCGGTGCGGATCGGGCCGGGGCAGATGCAGTTGCAGGTGACGCCCTCGCGCCCGAGCTCGACGGCAAGCGCGCGGGTGAGGCCGATGACGC
>PHEO01000219.1 GCA_002841195.1 Alphaproteobacteria bacterium HGW-Alphaproteobacteria-11 | reverse complement strand
GGGAATCCAATGCATCCGACCCATCGGCCTATGCGCGTCTCCTGCCGCTGCTAATGGCGGAATGGAGGGAGCGGTTTGACACGCGGCGTTTCGCCATCGCCCAACTCGCCAACTTTGGCGGGTTGAGCGATGCGCCCGGCGAATCCCGCTGGGCACAGCTGCGCGACGTCCAGCGCCGCATCGCCGCATCAGACCGCGATGCCGGGCTGGCGATCGCGATCGATGTCGGCGATCCCTATGACATCCACCCTGCCAACAAGCGCAGCATCGGCGTGCGCCTTGCATCCGCGATGGACGGCGAAGGCCATGCGCAGCTGCCCATGGTGGTGAAAGCGGGCGACCATGCAACGCTGAGCTTTGCCCATGATCTTGTGCTTGTCGGCGGGGCAAGCCCGGTCGGCTTCGAGCTATGCAGCCAGAACAAATGCCGCTTCGCCGATGCGCAAATCATCGATGCCCGCACGGTGTCGCTGCACCTGCAAGCCAGTGACGACCATGTCCGTTATCTGTGGTCAGATAGTCCCGTGACCAACCTCTATGATCGGGCTGGCGTCCCGGTCACACCTTTTCAGATTGCGCTTCCCGAACAAAGCTGAGGAGCCTCTTGGTCCCCGCCGGTCATGCGGCTGCGTGGGCACTCAGATCGATTGGCAGATGGTCCACCCTGCCATCCTTTGCGATCCGCACGGCTGTATTCGGCGCAACGGCGCTCCATGCGTTGGCGTCTTCGTCAAAGGGTTCGGAGGCGAGGACTGTGCCTCTGTCGACTGCGCGGTAATAAAGCGTGGGCGGGTGTTCATCGCTGGCCCAGCGGAAACCCCATAAAGCCTCACCGTCGCTCAACGCGGCGGCGAACCTGACCCGTTCCGGCCGGTCATAGGCCGATGTGATCGCCACCACTTCGGACAGGGAGCGAATGATCGCGGCGTGCGGGTCTGCTGGCAATCCGCGTGACAGGGCAATGTGAAACATCGCTTCGCTGTCGGTTGTGCCGTGGATGTTTTCATACAGGACTTCATCGATCAACGCTTCGACCCGCGCCCGCAGCTTGCGGTAATTGCTGATCATGCCGTTGTGCATGAACAACATGTTATCATGCGTGAACGGATGGCAGTTGGTGTAGGATACGCCGCCCGACGTGGCTGATCGCACATGCGCCATGAACAATCGGGAACGGATCTGGCCGAGCAACCCCAGCAAGTTGGGATCGGACCAGGCCGGCAGAATGCTGCGATAAATGCCCGGGCGCGGGCGTTCGCCATACCAGCCGAGCCCGCATCCATCGGCATTCACATCGGTTTTTGCTTCACGCGCGGCCATCGATTGCGACACCAATGAGTGCGACTGATCAGTCATCACATCATCCAGCAGGATCGGTTCACCGATAAACGCAAGAAAGCGGCACAAACTGCAAATCCTCCATCAAGGCGGCCACTGGCCAAAACACGGCGCGCAAAAGAACCGAAAAAATCGATTTTACGAACCGAAATTTCTGGACATTTGTTCTATTGCGCTTCAATCTTGCAGTATATCGTGAATTATTGCAACATTTGAGCAAGAGAATATGGTGCTCGACGAACGCAATCTTGCCATTCTTGCCGTGCTGCAAGCCGATGCCGACACCCCGGTTGGCGAGGTTGCGGGCAAGGTGAACATGTCGATTTCGGCCTGTTCGCGGCGCATTGCGCAGTTGCGGGCGGATGGTTTCATCAAGGCCAATGTCGCCATTCTTGATCGCAAACTGCTGGGCGTGCCGATGACGGTGTTCGTGCTGGTCAAGGCTGGTCGCCACGCCGAAGAATGGATCGAGCGGTTCAAGAACCTGATCGCGACAATACCCGAAGTGCAGGAAGCTCATCGGCTGGCAGGCTCGTTCGATTACATCATGAAATTGGCATTGCCGGATATTGACGCATATGACTCGGTCTACAAGCGCCTCGTCCGCACGATTGAACCGCTCGAAATTTCCGGCCATGTCGCGATGGAAACGCTTAAAGAAGGAGCGTGCCTGCCGCTGGGCTACGCCCTTGGATCGACCGGAGGGCATTCACGTGGGGATTGAACCCCGCAATAAAGTTGACCTATTAAGTAGAGTATGATTTTTTGATTGTTGCGCCAGTGCTACGGCGATCATACGCAGTTCGGGAATGGGGACTGGCGTTGGGGCGGGTCAACAAAATTTGGTAGCGCCGTGATCGCTTGATGCGACGTAGGCTCAGGGTTATTTATCGGGGGTATAGAGATGAAAAAGTGGGTTGGAAGTTCGACAATCGCGCTGGCAGTTGCCTTTGCGGCGCAACCGGCAATGGCGCAAGACGCGGGTGAAGCGGGCGAACGGGCCGCCGAGGAGTCCACCAATATCATCATGGTGACAGGTTCACGCATCGGGCGTGAACGGCAATCGGCGTCGGTGCCGATTGTCAGCGTGCAGGCGCAAGACCTGCAATTGGCGGGCACGATCAATTCCGAAGACCTGCTCAATACCCTGCCGCAATTTGTGCCCGCCACCACGTCCGCATCGAACTCGCTGGCAAGCGCCACCGGAACCGGCGCGGCTACGCTCGATCTGCGCGGGTTGGGTGCCAGCCGCAATCTGGTGCTGGTCAACGGGCGGCGCTATGTCTTTTTCGATGCCACCCAGGTCACGAATATCAATGCGATTCCGGCAGCACTGATCGAGCGGGTCGAAGTGGTCACCGGCGGGGCTTCTGCGGTGTATGGTTCGGATGCGATTGCCGGGGTGGTCAATTACATCCTGCGCGATGATTTCGAAGGGGTCGAAGCGCGCGGGCAATATAATCTCGACAGCCGGGGTGATGGCGGAACGGTTGACCTTACCCTGACCGCAGGCACCAATTTCGGCGGTGATCGCGGCAATATCACGGTTTCGGCCAACTACGCCGACCGCAAGGCGATCGGCACCGAAGACCGCGGGTTTTCGAGTCAGGTTCTGGCCGATGTGACGGTGGACGGCGTGAGGCAATTGGGCCCGGGCGGGTCCAGCTTTGTGCCCAATGGCCGTTTCACCGGCCTGCCGACTTCGGCCACTGCGATCGGGGCGATCCCGGGCCTGGCAGCAGCCTATGCCGCCGCGGGCCTGACCGGGATCGGGGCCAACGGCTTCATTCCTGACGATAGCGGCCTGAACGTCCGCCCCTATGTCGGCCCGAATGCCGCTGGCGCCAATGACGCCTTTGACTTCCTGGTCGATAACTTCCTGCGCTTCCCGCAGGAACGCTGGGGCCTTACCACCATCGGTCATTATGATCTGACCGACAACGTCACCGCATTTTTCGAAGGTGCCTTCACCAACAACAAGACCACGCTTGGCTTTGCCTCAAGCTTTGTCAGCGCGACTTTGCCGGTTGAAGTGAACAATCCCTTCCTTGGTGCGCCGCTGCAAAACGTGCTCCAACTGATCGATCAGAACGAGGCCGGGGCGGCTGCGAATAACGGGCTGGTGAACCTTGGTTTCAACCGCCGGTTGAGTGAAGTGGGGCCGCGCCGCAATTTCGATGACCGCGATGCATGGCGCGTGCTGGTGGGCCTGCGCGGTGATATCGCAGGCGGCGACAGCGTGCTTAGCGATCTGAGCTGGGAAACCTATTATTCCTATGCCCGGTCAAAGAACACGCAATTGCAGGTAGGCAATGTCTCGCTGTCGAAATTCCGCGAAGGCATTCTTTCCGGCCCCGGCGGCGCGGCCCCGGTGGTCAATCCGTTCGGGCCGAATATCTCGCAGGCGGGGATTGATTTCATCAGTGTGGAATCAACCAATATCGACATCACCGATCTGCACGTGGCTTCTGCGGTTCTAAGCGGCAATCTGTTCACGCTGCCCGCTGGCCCGGTCGGCTTTTCCGTGGGCAGTGAATACCGTTCAAGCTCGGTCGATTTCCGGCCCGATGCCTTGCTGGCGGCAGGCGATATTGCCGGGTTCAACCCGATCACTGCCACCAAAGGCAGCATCGATGTATGGGAACTGTTCGGCGAAGTGCGCGTGCCGTTGCTGACCGATGTCGCCTTTGCCCGCGAGTTGGCGGTCAATGCGGCCTTCCGTTATTCCGATTACGATCTGGAACAGGTCGGCGGAGTGTGGACCTATCAAGGCGGGATCGATTGGCAGGTGTCTTCGGATCTGGCGTTTGGCGGGCAGTATCAGCGCGCCATCCGTGCGCCCAATGTGGGTGAGGCGTTTGGCGGCACCCGCACCTTCCCCGTGGCGGCGACCGATCCTTGCGCGCTGGCCAGCGCTGCAACCAATACCGTCGTGCGCGATCTGTGCATCGGCACGGGGGTTCCGGCAGCGCTGGTGGGTAATCCCGCGGTTCAGCCCAACCTCCAGATCCCCGGCGTGTTGGGCGGCAACCCCAACCTCAACGAGGAAAAGTCGGACACCTATACCGCAGGCGTGATCCTGACCCCGTCATTTGTGCCGAACCTGCGCCTGTCGGTCGATTATTACTCGATCAAACTGACCGGCGCGATTGCTCCGCTGGCGGGCGGCGTGAACAGTATTCTCGACCTGTGCTTCAACCAGATCCGCAATCTGGACAGCGTGGCGTGCCAGGCCGTGACGCGCAATCCGGCCAACGGCACGATCGACACCGCGTTTCCGGTAACCGCGCTTAACGAGAATATCGGCCGGATCGAGACTTCGGGCATCGACGTGCAGGTCAATTACCGCATCCCGACCGGCGGTGACAGTCGTCTGGATCTGAGCTTTGCCGGAAGCTGGGTTGATGAATTCACCGTCACCCCGGTCGAGGATCTGCCGGCCAACCGCAACTTCTGCATCGGCCTGTTTGGGCCAACCTGCGGTGAACCGAAATTCGCGTTCAAAACCACCAGCCGTGCGACATGGTCGACCGATCGCCTGTCGCTCAGCGTGCGTCATCGCTGGATTGATGCAGTCACTTTGGAAGACCTTGAACTCGCCAACCGGCGGGGCGGGACTTCACCTGCCCC
>PHEO01000218.1 GCA_002841195.1 Alphaproteobacteria bacterium HGW-Alphaproteobacteria-11 | reverse complement strand
CCATCGGCATCCAGCCCTCGGAGTTCATCAAACCGGCTTTCGTCGTGCTCGTCGCCTGGCTCTTCGCCGAAGCGCAGCGCAGTCCCGGCATTCCCGGCACCGGCATCGCGCTGGCGCTTTATGCCGCGGTGGTGGCGGTGCTGGCGCTGCAGCCGGATTTCGGCCAGCTGATGCTGGTGACGATGGTTTTCGGCGCGATGTTCTTCATGGCCGGGCTCTCATGGGGCTGGATCGGTTCGCTCGGCGCGCTGGCGACCGCCGGCGTCGTTTGCGCCTATACGCTGATGCCGCATGTCGCAAGCCGCGTCGACCGCTTCCTCAATCCGGAATCGGGCGACACCTACCAGATCGATCGTGCGCTCGACGCTTTCCACGCGGCGGGATTTTTTGGACGCGGACCGGGCGAGGGCGAGGTGAAGCGCATTCTGCCTGACGCTCACACCGATTTCATTTTCGCGGTGGCGGCCGAGGAATTCGGCGTTGTGGTCGGGCTGATGATTATCGGACTCTTCGCCTTCATCGTCGTGCGGCCGCTGAAGCGCGCAGCGGAAGAGCGCGATCTCTTCGTGCAGTTCGCGACTTGCGGGCTCGTCGCGCTGTTCGGCCTGCAGGCGCTCATCAACATGGCGGTCAACGTCAACCTCGTTCCCGCCAAGGGCATGACGCTGCCGTTCATTTCCTATGGCGGCTCGTCGCTGCTGGCGCTGGCGTTGGCGATGGGCATGCTGCTGGCGCTGACGCGGCGCCGGGCAGGCAGCAATGTCGAGCCGCCCAGCGGACGGAGGGCGCACGCATGAAGCGCTATCCGCAAGGTCCGATCGTGATTGCCGCCGGCGGGACGGGCGGACATCTGTTCCCCGGCCAGGCGCTGGCGCAGGAATTGCGCCGCCGCGGCCGCCGCATTGCGCTCATCACCGACGAGCGCGTGCAGCGTTTCGACCGGCTCTTTCCCGATGCCGACATCTATCCCGTTCCGGCCGCGACACCTTCAGGCAAAGGTGCGGCCGGTCTTGTGAGGGCGGCGCCCGCCATAATCGCGGGCGTCGCTCGTTCCTTCGGCATTCTCGGTCGGATCAAGCCCGCCGCGCTGATCGGCTTTGGCGGCTATCCGACCTTGCCGCCGGTTGCCGCGGCGCTCCTGCGCGGCGTCCCGGTGTGCGTGCATGAACAAAATGCGGTGCTTGGCCGCGTCAATCGGCTGGTCGCGCCTTATGTCGCCGCCATCGCCTCGACCTTCGATGCGCCGAAATTCCTGCGCGCCAAGGATGCCGGAAAGCTCGTGCTGACCGGCAATCCGGTGCGCGACGCGGTGATCGCGGTCGCCGGCCGCACCTACGAAGCGCCCGCCGGCGAGGGCCCGATCCATCTGCTGGTGTTCGGCGGCAGTCAGGGCGCGCGTGTGATGAGCGATGTCGTGCCGGGCGCGCTGGCGCGGCTTCCCGACGCCTTGCGCCGCTGCCTCGCGGTCGTGCAGCAGGCGCGTTCCGAGGACATGGACCGCGCCGCCGCGATTTACGAAGCCGCCGGCATCGACGCCGAACTCAGCCCGTTCTTCGACGACATGCCGGAGCGCATTGCGACCGCGCATCTGGTGATCGGGCGTTCGGGCGCGTCGACGATCAGCGAGCTTGCCGTTGTCGGCCGGCCGTCGATCCTGGTGCCGCTGCCGCATTCGCTCGACAACGACCAGAAGGCCAATGCCGAGAAGCTCGCAAGCGCGGGCGCGGCCTGGGCCATCGAGCAGAGGAATTTCACCGAAGAGGCGCTCGCGAACATGCTGACATCGTTGCTGGCCGACCCGGCGCAACTGACCGCCGCCGCGCGCGCCGCCAGGGCGCAAGGCCAGCCCGATGCCGTGCGCGCGCTTGCCGATCTCGTCGAGCGGCTCGGCCGCGGCGAGTTGCAGGCGCTCGCCGCGCCGGAACGCAAGGCCGGCGACACCGGCGGCACCGGCGCCCTCGAATTCGCGATCGGAGGTGCATGATGCGGCCCGCGCCTCTCGACATCGGCAACATTCATTTCGTCGGCATCGGCGGCATCGGCATGAGCGGCATTGCCGAAGTCATGCACAATCTCGGCTACACGGTGCAGGGCAGCGACCTTTCCGAGAGCGCCAATGTCAAGCGGCTGGCCGGGCTCGGCATAAAGGTCTTCATCGGCCAGAAAGCCGAGAACCTTGCGGACGCGCAGGTCGTCGTCGTGTCTTCTGCGATCAAATCCGACAATCCGGAACTGATGGAAGCGCGGGCGCGCTTCCTGCCGGTGGTGCGGCGCGCGGAGATGCTGGCCGAGTTGATGCGACTGCGCTCCTGCGTTTCGGTCGCCGGTACACATGGCAAGACGACGACGACTTCGCTGGTCGCGGCGATCCTCGACGGTGCAGGCCTCGATCCGACCGTCATCAATGGCGGCATCATCAATGCCTATGGCACCAATGCGCGGCTCGGCGACGGCGAATGGATGGTTGTCGAGGCCGACGAGTCCGACGGCACTTTCGTCAAGCTGCCCTCGACCATCGCCATTGTCACCAATATCGACCCCGAACATCTCGACTATTACGGCTCGTTCGACGCGGCGAAGGACGCCTTCCTCGCCTTTGTCGAGAACGTGCCGTTCTATGGCTGCGCCGTCATGTGCGTCGATCATCCGGAGGTGCAGGCGCTGATCGGCCGCGTGCGCGACCGGCGCATCGTCACCTACGGCACCAATCCGCAGGCCGATATCCGCGCCACCAACCAGCGCGTCGAAAACGGCTTCAACACGTTCGACGTCACGATCACGGATCGCAAGACCGGCAAGACGCGCGAGCTTCCGGGTGTGCATCTCGCCATGCACGGCACGCACAACATGCTGAACAGCCTCGCGGCCATCGGCGTCGCGCTGCAAATGGGCATTGCCGACGAGCGCATCCGCGCGGCGCTTGAAGGCTTCGGCGGCGTCAAGCGGCGCTTCACCTATGTCGGCAACTGGAACGGCGTCAGCATCTACGACGATTACGGACACCACCCGGTCGAAATCGCGGCGGTGCTGCAGGCGGCGCGTTCGGCGACGCAAGGCCGCACCATCGCGGTGGTTCAGCCGCATCGCTACACGCGGCTTCACAGCCTGTTCGATGAATTCTGCGCCTGCTTCAACGATGCCGACGCCGTCATCGTCGCCGATGTCTATGAGGCCGGCGAGAAGCCCATCGAGGGCGCCAATCGCGATGCGCTGGTGGAAGGCTTGCGCGCGCGCGGCCACCGCAATGTGACGGCACTCGAAAGCCCGGACGCGCTGCCGGCGCTGATCGCCGGTATCGCGAAGCCTGGCGATCTCGTCGTCTGTCTCGGCGCGGGCAGCATCACCACTTGGGCGAATGCCCTGCCGGAGGCGCTGGCGGCGCTTGCCGGCGACAAGGCGGGGAGGCGCAAATGATGGCCGCGCGCGCTTCACTTCCGCATCTCATCGACCGGCTGCCTGCGGTGCGCGGCGAGCTTCTCGCCGATGCGCCGCTTGCGCCATTGACCTGGTTCCGCGTCGGCGGCCCGGCGGAAGTCATGTTCCGTCCGGCCGATGCCGACGATCTCGCGACGTTCCTTGCGGGCTGCCCGGCCGATGTGCCGGTGACGGTGATCGGCGTCGGCTCCAACCTGCTGGTGCGCGACGGCGGTGTGCCGGGCGTCGTCATCCGTCTCGGGCGGGCCTTCATGGAAATCTCGATCGACGGCAGCTTTGTCCGCGCGGGCACGGCGACGCTCGACGTGGCGGTGGCGCGTGCCGCGCAGGAGGCCGGGCTTGCGGGTCTCGAATTCTATCGCGGCATTCCGGGTTCGATCGGCGGCGCGCTGCGTATGAATGGCGGCGCCTATGGGCGCGAGACGAAGGACGTACTGGTGGAAGCCGTCGCCATCGACCGCGCGGGCAAGCGGCATGTGCTCAAGAACGCCGACATGAAATACAGCTACCGCCATTGCGGCGCGGCGGACGATCTGATTTTCGTCGAAGCGGTTTTCCAGGGCACGCCGGGCGACAAGGCGGCGGTCCAGGCGCGGATGGACGAGATCACGTCGTCGCGCGAGGCGACGCAGCCGATCCGCACGCGCACCGGCGGCTCGACCTTCAAGAATCCCGACGGCCACAAGTCGTGGCAATTGATCGACGCAGCCGGTTGCCGCGGGTTGAAGCGTGGTGGGGCGCAGGTGTCTGAACTGCATTGCAACTTCCTGATCAACACAGGCGATGCCAGCGCCGCCGATCTCGAAGACCTCGGCGAAGAAGTGCGCGCGCGCGTCAAGGCGCAGAGCGGCGTCACGCTCGAATGGGAAATCCGGCGCATCGGCACACGCAACGACGGAGGCGGGGCATGAGCGCGACCAAACATGTCGCCGTCCTGAAGGGCGGCTGGAGCGCCGAGCGCGAAGTCAGCCTCGTCACCGGCAAGGGTTGCGCCGATGCGCTGCGGAGCCACGGCTATCACGTGACCGAGATCGATGCCGGGCGCGACCTTGCCGATCAGATTCTCAAAGTGAAGCCCGATGTCGTCTTCAACGCGCTGCATGGCCGCTGGGGCGAGGATGGCTGCGTGCAGGGCCTGCTCGAAATCCTGCGCGTGCCCTACACGCATTCGGGCGTGCTGGCCTCGGCGCTTGCCATGCACAAGGAGCGCGGCAAGGCCGCGTTCCGTGTAGCGGGGCTGCCCGTTGCCGACAGCATCGTCGTACCACGCGCGCAAGCCGCGCTCGGCCATGTGATGGACCCGCCCTATGTTATCAAGCCGGTCAGCGAAGGTTCGTCGGTCGGTGTGTTCATCATCCGGGCGGGCGAAAACCGGCCTCCGGCGGAACTGACCTCGCAGGACTGGAATCTTGGCGAAGAGGTGATGGTCGAGCGCTACATCGCGGGTCGCGAACTTACCTGCGCCGTGATGGGCGAGGAGACTTTCGGCGTCACCGAAATCATCGCCAACACGGCTTTCTACGCTTACGAGGCGAAATACGCG
>PHEO01000217.1 GCA_002841195.1 Alphaproteobacteria bacterium HGW-Alphaproteobacteria-11 | reverse complement strand
GACGTGCCCGTTCTCCGGCGCAGACGCCCCGAAGATCGACTACAAGGACGTGAAGCTTCTGCAGCGCTACATCTCGGAGCGCGGCAAGATCGTTCCGTCGCGCATTACGGCCGTGTCGGCCAAGAAGCAGCGTGAACTCGCCCGCGCCATCAAGCGCGCGCGCTTCCTCGCCCTGCTGCCCTATGTGATCAGCTAAGGTCCGGGAAAAGGAGAAACAACGATGCAAGTCGTACTTCTGGAACGGATCGAAAAGCTCGGTCAAATGGGCGATGTCGTCAAAGTCAAAGACGGCTTCGCGCGCAACTTCCTGCTGCCGCGCAAGAAAGCGCTGCGGGCAACGAAGGAAAACATCACGCGTTTCGAGGGCCAGCGTGCGCAACTCGAAGCGCGCAACCTCGAACTGAAAAAGGAAGCCGAGCAGGTTCTGGCGAAGGTCGAGGGACAGTCGTTCATCGTGCTGCGGCAGGCCGGCGAGACCGGCGTGCTTTACGGTTCTGTCAGCACACGCGACATCTCGGACGCCATGACGACGGGCGGATTCACGACCGCGCGCAACCAGGCGGTGCTCGACAAGCCGATCAAAACGATCGGCCTGCATCCCGTTCGCATCGTGCTGCACCCCGAAGTGTCGGCGACGATCACCATCAACGTCGCGCGCACCGAGGAAGAAGCCAAGCGGCAGGCCGCGGGCGAAGACCTGACCGGCCGGCAGGACGAGGATGAAGAAGAAGCGGTGGAAGCCGCCGAGTTCTTCGAGTCCGAGGAGCTGGCGCCGAGCGATGGCGAAGACGAGGCGGGTGCCTCCGAAGAAGCCGAAAACAAGGAATGAAAATTCGTTCCATAACAGGACCGGATTTTCAAAGGGCGCCTCACGGGGCGCCCTTTTTCTTTCCCGCGCTTGCATGCGCCGCCCAATTGACCTTAGATAAATTTCAGAGACCGGTCGGACTGGATGACATGCCGAAGACCTGAAGTTCATGCAATCCTCGGTACGGGAGGGTTCGATGCTTTTCAGTTCGCTTCTCAGACAGATTGTAAAAAAGGGTGCGCTGACCGTCGTCAGCGCCAATGGCAAGATCAGAGAGTTCGGCGACGGGCATGGCTCGCGCGTGACCATGCGCCTGCACGACAAGACGGTCGGGCCGGAGCTTGCTTTCAATCCCTATCTCAAGATTGGCGAAGCCTATATGGACGGGCGGTTGACGGTGGACCCGCCGGCGACGATCTATGAGTTTCTCGACATTCTGACAGGCAACCTCGGCACGCGCTTTGCGGGGCCGCTGTTTGAAATCTACGGCGCTTTGCGGCGCGCGAAGCGGCGCATCGACCAGCACAACCCGATGGGCCGCGCGCAGAAGAACGTCGCCCATCATTACGATCTCGACGGCGGTATCTACGATCTCTTTCTGGACAGCGACAAACAGTATTCCTGCGCCTATTTCGCCGATCCGAACATGACGCTGGAAGAAGCGCAGGTTGCGAAGAAGCGCCACATCGCGGCGAAACTTCGCATCGAGCCCGGCATGCGCGTGCTCGATATCGGCTGCGGCTGGGGCGGTATGGCGCTGACACTGGCGGAAGAAGCAGGCGCCAATGTTGTCGGCGTGACGCTGAGCAAGGAACAGCACATGGTTGCCCGCCGCCGCGCGGCTGAACGCGGGCTTGAGGCGCAGGTCGAATTCCGGCTGCAGGATTACCGCACACTGACGGAAAGTTTCGACCGCATCGTTTCGGTCGGCATGTTCGAGCATGTCGGCGTCGGACATTACCGCGAGTATTTCGACCGGGTGCGCGAACTGCTGACAAACAACGGCGTGGCGCTGATCCATACCATCGGGCGGCTTGACGGACCGGGATCGACCAATCCGTGGATCGCCAAATATATCTTTCCCGGTGGCTATATTCCGGCGCTAAGCGAGTTTGCGGCGGCGGTCGAGCGCAGCGGCATCATCATAACCGACGTCGAAGTGCTGCGTCTCCACTATGCCGAAACGCTGCGCGAATGGCGGCGGCGCTTCATGGAAAAGCGCGATACGGCGGCGCGCATTTACGACGAACGCTTCTGCCGAATGTGGGAATTCTATCTCGCCGGATCGGAAACATCCTTCCGCAACGAGAGCATGGCCGTGTTCCAGGTCCAGCTCGCCAAGCATGTGGCGGCACTACCGCTCACCCGCGACTACATGGTCGAGGATGAGCGGCAACTTGGTGCGGCGGAACAGGAAAATCAGCGGCGATTGCTCGCCGGCGACTGACGGGTTAGGCGCCGCGGCGCGCGTCGAGACTGTAACGACCGGCGCCGTGGGCGAAGATGTAGAGCATGCCGCCGGCGACCGCGAAGTTCTTGAGGAAGGACGGATCGGACAGGCTCGGGTGGAAGATCAGCGCCGCCAGCACACAGAAGATCGCGAAGGCGAGCGCGACGAGACGCGCCTGATAACCGATCAACAGCAGCAAGCCGCCGCCGAGTTCAAGCGCGACCGTGCCCGCATAAACGATTTGCGGCAGCGGCAGACCCTTGGACTCGATGAAGGCGATGGTGCCGGCGGCACCCATCGCCTTATTGATCCCTGCAAGGACGAATAGCGCGGACAGAAATATGCGGCCCAGAAAGGTCGCGTAGTCGTTGGCGGCGTTCATGGGTTCCTCCCCTATTTGGTTGCCTCGGGCGCGAGCTTAGGGCCCGGAGAGGCGAGGATAAAGCGGCGCTGCGGCATCAAAACACCCTCACTGTCATCTAACTGTCAAAAAGCTGTCACAAACCGATTTTCGTGCGGGATAAAGGCGGGGATAAGCGCCGGATATCCCCGGTCCGCGACTATTCCACAGGGTCTGATGGAGAATTTTCGCGACCCGCCAAGGGCTTGGGAATAATCATCCGACTTATCCACATGGCTGTATAACGAAACTGGGGACGACGCGAATCACTTCCAATTTCGCGTACCATCAATGCGTTGGTTTCGACTAGAACCAGACGCATGGAAAACACAAACGCAGCCTATTCACCGGCGGACGACGGCGACACGCGCGACGCCTATCGCGTGCAGCCGCACAATATCGACGCGGAACAGGCGCTCTTGGGCGCCATCCTCGTCAACAACGAGTCCTACGACCGCGTGGCGGGCTTTCTGGAACCGTCGCATTTCTTCGACGCGCTGCACGGGCGCATCTACGAGGCGGCGGCGAAGCTGATCACGCAAGGCCACCTCGCCTCGCCGGTGACGCTGAAAAACTATTTCGAGCGCGACGCGGCGCTTTCGGAAATCGGCGGACCGCAATATCTGGCGCGGCTCGCGGGCGCGGCGACGACAATCATCAATGCGGAGGAATACGGCCGCACGATCTACGACCTCGCGATCCGCCGCGAGCTGATCCAGGTCAGCATCGACATGCATACCCGCGCCTATGACGCGCCGGTGGACGACACGCCGGCGCTGCAAATTCTGGATGCGGAGCAATCGCTCTATCAGCTCGCCGAGCGCGGCAAATACGAAGGCGGCTTCCAGAGCTTCCATGAATCGCTGAACACCGCCATCGAAATGGCGGCCGAAGCCTTCAAGCGCGACGGGGGGCTCTCCGGCATCTCGACGGGCTTGCGCGACCTCGACAACCGGCTCGGCGGGTTGCAACGCTCCGACCTCTTGATCCTTGCCGGGCGCCCCTCGATGGGCAAGACGGCGCTTGCCACCAACATCGCCTTCCACGCGGCGAAAGCCTACAAGGCCGAACACCATGCCGACGGCACGGTGACGGCGACGGACGGCGCGATCGTCGGCTTCTTCTCGCTCGAAATGTCGTCGGAACAACTGGCGACGCGGCTGCTGGCCGAACAATCGGGCGTGCCGTCGGAGCGCATCCGGCGCGGCAACATTCACGAGGACGAGTTTCACCAGCTTGTCGACGCGGCGCAGCAGTTGCAGAGCATTCCGCTTTACATCGACGACACGGGCGGCCTGACCATCGCGACGCTGGCGGCGCGCGCCCGGCGGCTGAAGCGGCAGCGGGGCTTGGGGTTTCTGGTCGTCGACTATTTGCAGCTTCTGGCCGGCAGCGGCAAGGCGGGCGACAACCGCGTGCAGGAAGTGACGCAGATCACCACGGGCCTCAAGGCGCTGGCCAAGGAACTCGACGTGCCGATCCTGGCGCTGTCGCAGCTTTCGCGCCAGGTCGAGAGCCGCGACGACAAGCGGCCGCAACTATCGGATTTGCGCGAGTCCGGCTCGATCGAGCAGGACGCCGACGTGGTGATGTTCGTCTTCCGCGAGGAATATTACCTTGAGAGAGGCGAGCCGACCGAGGGCACGCCCGAACATTTGACGTGGCAGGAAAATATGGGCCGCGTGCATGGGCTGGCCGAATGCATCATCGGCAAACAGCGCCACGGGCCGACCGGGACGGTGAAGCTGCAGTTCCAGGCCGACGTGACAAGGTTCTCGGACCTCGATCAGATGCATTCGGGGGAGTTTGAGTAGAGGGGCAATGTTTCGCCAGCCTTCTAGAGTCCATTACAATGAGCTTGTTGAGTAGATGAACATACTCAAAAGGAGACTAGATCGTTGCAGATACTTTGCCTATCGGGCGGGGGGTTTCTCGGCCTTTACACTGCCTCGGTTCTTGCAGAGCTAGAGGCTTACAGCGGTCGTCCGATAGCCGACCATTTTGATCTTTTAGCCGGCACATCAATTGGGGGAATTATTGCTCTTGGCCTAGCGGCACGCAAACCGGCCGCAGATATCCGCGATGCGATGATTCAGCATGGCCCCAAGATATTTCGATCCAAACCTCCCCCAAAATCGGAGATGGCAAAGAAATTTCATCTCGCGCGCAATGCAGTAAATGCAAAGTACGCCACCTCCCCTCTTCGAAAGATAGTCGAAACGCTCGTAGACCCATCAGTGACGATAGGGGATCTGTCACATCGCGTAATTGTTCCAGCAATCAACTTAACCAAAGGACGGCCGCAAGTATTCAAGACACCCCATCATCCGACCTTT
>PHEO01000216.1 GCA_002841195.1 Alphaproteobacteria bacterium HGW-Alphaproteobacteria-11 | reverse complement strand
ACCCGCCGGCTCGGGCTGGCGCGCGGCGGCTGAAGCAGCGGGGATCGGCGCGCTCAACGCGGAAAGTGACTTCAGCGACATGGAAGCCGATTGGAGCCGGATGACCGGATTGCCGGCCGACGGCGCATTGCTTGTGCGGCCCGATGGACATATCGCCTGTCGCTTCGACAAGGCGGTGAACGATCCCGCGGATTTTCTGAAACGGCAGATGGCGCAAATTCTCGCCAGCAAGGAGCGGGTGCGATGGATCTCGGACTGACCGGACGCAAGGCCATCGTTTGCGCATCGTCGCGCGGGCTCGGCAAGGCATGCGCGGCGGCGTTGGCGCGTGAGGGCGTCGACGTCGTAATCAACGGACGTAACGCCGAAGCGCTCGATCTCGCCGCGCATGAAATGGCGCGCGCGGCCAAAGGCTCTGTGACGCCCGTCGCCGCCGACATCAACACCGCCAAAGGCCGTGCCGCGTTGATCGCCGCATGCCCTGAGGCTGACATTCTCGTCAACAACAATGACGGCCCGCCGCCCGGCGCCTTTCAGCAATGGAATGAAAGTCACTGGCAGGCCGCACTCGAAGCGAACCTGCTGGCGCCTGTCTTCATGATCAAGGGCTTGATCGAGGGCATGAAGGAACGCCGCTTCGGCCGCATCGTCAACATCACCTCGGCAATGGTCAAGGCGCCCCGCTCGGCGATGGGGCTCTCGACAACGGCGCGGTCGGGTCTCACTGCGATGTGCAAGGCACTCTCCGTCGATGTCGCGCCTTTCAACGTGACGATCAACAACATGCTGCCCGAACGCTTCGACACCGACCGGCAACAGCAGATGGCGAAGCTCGCCATGGCGTTCAAGAAAATTTCCTACGAGGAAGCACGTGCCGAAATCACCGCGTCGATCGCTGCTAAGCGCATGGGCGACCCCGCGGAATTCGGCGACGCCTGCGCCTTTTTGTGCAGCGCCCAGGCGGGCTTCATTTCCGGACAGAACCTGCAGCTCGACGGGGGCTCTTACCCCGGTCTCATCTGAGGAAACGAGAAAATGGAAACGGTATTCGACCAAACGCTGGTTTCAAGACTGCTCTTCACGCTCGTCGCCGTCATGATCAGCGTCGGGCCGATCTTCGCCGACTTCAACAAGACGCATGCGACCAATCCGCTATGGACGCCGCATGCGCGCTTTCATGTCGTGTGGCAGGTGCTGAGCCAGACCGGCATTTCACTTGTCATCCTTTACTTGCTGTGGTGGGACGCCGCCGACTACCTGACGCATATCTGGGTGGCGGCGATGCTCAACTATGTGTGGGGGGCGAGCTTCTATGCCACACTCGCGTCGATGCCGGTCTATGGAGGCGCACTGAAGGACGTCAATGGCATCAAGCCGTTCCGCTTCAATATTTTCGGGACGGTCTATCTTGTCGACACCAACCTCTTCGGCGGGACCGTGCTGATGATCGTCAACACGATCGGCGTGGTGTTGCTGATCCAATGAGGAAGAACGAATGGGCTTCGTACGGTATGCAGGACTTCTTGCCATGACGCTGCTTGCGACGACGGCGGCACGCGCCGAATTCGGCTCGGTCGAGATAGCGCCTGTCGCGGAGGCGCTGACCTTCGCCCGAACGGAGGGCGGCGGCGGGCCGCGCCTGATCCTCGTTTCGTCTTATACGAATGCAATGGTGAGCGGCATCGACGTGACGGAAGCGCTCGCTACCGCCGATCCGATCGATGCCTACCGAAGCCACGGTTACGAGGCGTTGGCGGCATTGACGGGCGCAATCGTCAGCCTGCCCGTTGCGGACCTTTCGCTTCCCGTGCGGCTGACGGCGGCGAACATCGCGGTTGGCACAAATTTTCCCGAACATGCCGCGGAAGCGACGGTGACCGACGGGCCCTTCCTCTTTCCGAAGGAAGTGATGCCGACGCCCTTCAATGCGGATATCCCGGCGGGCGGTGCGCTGCTCGACTATGAAGTCGAACTTTGTTTCGTGACGCTGGAGGCGATCGACCTCGATGCGCCGCCGGCGCGCGCAGGCTTGATGCTGTGCAACGATGTTACCGACCGCGCGGCGCTGATGCGGCATATCGATCCGAACGACGTGACCTCGGGCAAGGGTTTCACGACGGGCAAGAGCGCGCCGGGCTTCATGCCGGTCGGCAATCTTTTCGTCATCCCGCGCGACTTGCGCGCCTTCGCCGCGGCAGTCGAACTCCGCCTCTACCGGAACGGCGAGTTGAAGCAATCGGCGCGGCAATCGGAAGCGATCTGGGACTTCGATGAATTGCTGCGCCAGACAAAGGCACGTGAGAACACGACATGGGCCTATGACGGCCGCATGGTCGGGCTGCCGGTCGCCGATGGCCGCATCCCCGCGCGCACGGCGCTTCTCGCGGGAACGCCCGACGGAACGATCTTCAAGGGCATCGACAAGTCGGCGATGGCGCTGGGCGCCTGGGACTGGATTGCCGGCGGTTGGGACCGGCCGGTCACCGCGCATGTCGTCGAACGGCAGATCGCAAAGGAGCGTGCCGCCAAACGCTACCTTCAGCCCGGCGAACGCGTGCGAATTGCCGTAGGGTTTCTCGGCGAGATCGACAGCACGGTCGCACCCTAGAAACACCCGGCGCAAACGCCTCTCTTGTGTGCGTCCCCGCCCGGGCTACACTCCTCCCAACAAAAAATCGGGAGGATGGGTCATGGCACAGGAAACGAGTGCGTCCGCGCAAGCGGAAACCAAAGAGTTCGACGCGGTTATCATCGGTGCGGGTTTTGCCGGCATGTACATGCTGCACCGCTTGCGCGGCCTCGGGCTGACCGCGCGCGTCTTCGAGGCCGGCGACGGTGTCGGCGGCACCTGGTTCTGGAACCGCTATCCGGGCGCGCGCTGCGACGTCGAAAGTCTCGAATACCAGTACGGATTCTCCGACGAGATCCAGCGCGACTGGACATGGACCGAACGCTACGCGGCACAGCCTGAAATCCTGCGTTATCAGAATTATGTCGCCGACCGACTCGACCTTCGCCGCGACATCCGGTTTTCGACGCGTGTGACCTCGGCGACCTATGACGAGCGCGCTGGATTGTGGTCGGTCGCAACCGATCGCGGCGACCGCGTTGCCGCGCGGTTCTGCATCATGGCGACAGGCTGCCTGTCGGCCGCGCGCGTGCCGGACTTCGAAGGCATCGATGAATTCGAAGGTCCCTGGTATCACACCGGCGACTGGCCGAAGGAAGGCGTCGACTTCTCGGGCAAGCGTGTCGGCGTCATCGGCACCGGATCGTCCGCTGTACAGAGCATTCCGCTGATCGCCGAACAGGCAAAACATCTGACGGTGTTTCAGCGCACGGCGAATTTCACGTTGCCCGCCGGCAACCGGCCACTGCCGAAAGAAGAAATCGAGAAATCGAAAGCGACGCTAATTCAGGACCGCGCACATGCGCGCACAACCGCCGGCGGCATCATCTGCTTCGAATATAATGAAACGCCGGCCGCGGAAATGACGCCGGAGGATCGCGAGCGCGAGCTCAACGACCGCTGGAACATGGGCGGCTTCGCCTTTCTCGGCGCTTTCGGCGACTTGATGGCGACGCATGAAGCCAATAACTACGCCGCCGAATTCGCGCGCGCAAAGATGCGCGAGGTCATCAAGAAACCCGAAGTCGTCGACATGCTGCTGCCGAACGATCATCCGGTCGGCGTCAAGCGGCTTTGTCTCGACACGCATTATCTCGAAACCTTCAATGCGCCGCATGTCGATCTCGTCGATGTGCGGAAGGCGCCGATCGAACGCATCGCGAAAAATGGCATCGTCAGCGGCGGCAAGGAATACGAAGTCGACTGCATCGTCTTCGCGACGGGCTTCGATGCGATGACCGGTGCGCTGACAAGCATCGACATTGCCGGACGCAACGGCGCGAAGCTCAGCGAAAAATGGGCGGCCGGCCCGCGCACCTATCTCGGTCTCGGCTCGGCTGGATTTCCCAATCTGTTTTTCATCACCGGCCCCGGCAGTCCGTCGGTGCTGTCCAACATGATCGTTTCGATCGAGCAGCATGTCGACTGGATCGCCGAATGCATCGGACGATTGACGGAAGGAAACATTCGCTCGATCGAACCGACGAAGGATGCCGAAGACGTGTGGGTCGAACACGTCAACGAAGTGGCGTCGACGACGCTCTATCCGCAGGCGAACTCCTGGTACATGGGCGCCAACATTCCCGGCAAGCCGCGCATCTTCATGCCTTATGCGGGTGGTGTCGGCGTCTATGGCGAGAAGCTCGCCGAGGTCGCGGCGAAGGATTACGAGGGCTTCGCACTGGGCGCTTGAAGGCCGAAAAAAGGGTCTTCTGTCATCGATCTGTCAAAAAACTGTCACGAATCTGTCACAAACCGCAATTGCGAGGTGAAGCGCGGAACTTGTCCCCGCTTTATCCCGCAACTTATCCCGCAAAATTCGTCGGCAAAAAACTTGTCCCCGCTTTTGGCGGTCGGCGAAACGCCCGCTTGCGGCTTTCTACTCCTCGACATCCTTGTAGAAGAACGACGCCGTCACGACGCCGATGACCAGGGCGATGCCGAGAAAGTCGACCCATGCCCATTCGGGATCGAAGGGGAGGGGAACGCCGGCGAGACGCAGCAGCGCTTCCGCGCCGACGACGACACCGGCCCCCGCCGCGCATGAAGCGACATGCGCGGCGATGCGGCCATGGGTGACGCGCCAGGCCATGAAGGCCTCAGGCGACGAGCTTGTCGAGCCGCTGACGGATGATCTGCTCGGCTTCCGCCATCATCCGGTCGATCAGCTCCTTGCAGGTGGGCACGTCGTGGATGAGGCCTGCCACCATGCCGCAGCTCCAGGCGCCCGCATCCATTTCGCCGCCCTGCATGACGCGCGGATAGACGCCGCCGACCAGTTCGCGAATGTCCTCGATGCCGAGGCTCGCGCCTTTTTCGCGTTCGATCTCGACGATCTTGTCGACCGCGGCGTTGGCCAGCACGCGCTCGGTGTTGCGCAAGGGACGCATGATGAGGCGGG
>PHEO01000215.1 GCA_002841195.1 Alphaproteobacteria bacterium HGW-Alphaproteobacteria-11 | reverse complement strand
GATGACGCCGACGCTCACGCCGTTGAGCCGCGCGAGCCCCGTGATCAGCGAGGGGCCGTAGCGTTTCGTCATCTCGAAGAAACTGCCCTCGTCCATCACCGCCTTGACGATCTTGCGCATGTTGAAGGGTTTGCGGCGATCTTTCGGCACGATGGAGAGAAGGCTCTCATCGGCCCGGTCGCGCGGGTCGTTGCAGTCGTTGCGCGGCGGCAATTGCCAGACATTGTCCGGCAGATAGGAGAGAAAGCGCGCAATGTCGGCCAGCGCCGCCTCTTCCGTTTTCGCCACATTGTCGATCACGCCCGAACGCGCATGCACGTCCGGTCCGCCGAGTTCTTCCTTGGTCATATTCTCGTTGAGGGCGCGGGCGACCACTTTCGGCCCGGCGATCAGCACCTGCGCGTTCTCGACCATCACTGAAAAATGCGAGGCGACGAGGCGCGCCGCCGGCATGCCGGCCACGGGGCCTAGCGCCGCGCTTGCCACCGGCACCTCGCCCAGCACCTGCGCGATCGAGCGAAAGCGCGGATTGGCAAAGACAGGCTCACCGAGCGGCCGCGCATTGCCCTTGCCGGCCGAACCCGCCACGCTGCCGCCGCCGCCTTCATGCAGGCGGATCAGCGGCACCTTGTAGGTGAGCGCCAGTTCTTCGGCATAGACGCTTTTGCGCAAGCCCGCCGGATTGGGCGAGCCGCCCTTCAACGTGAAGTCCTCGCCGCCGACAACGACGCGCCGTCCGCCCATCGTCGCAAAGCCGAGCACATAATTCGCCGGCTCGAAGTCGACGAGGTTCCCGTCGGCATCGAAATGCGGTACGCCGGCGCCCTCGCCGAGTTCGCGAAAGCTCTCCTTGTCGGCAAGGCCAGCAATTCGCTCGCGCAGCGTCAGCCGTCCCTTCTCGTGCTGGCGCGCCACGGCTTCCTCGCCGCCCTGACGCTTGGCCAGCGCCCGGCGGCGCCTGATTTCGTCCGTTTCCTTTTCCCAGCTCATCGGCGCGGCGGTCCTCCCGTTTCGCGAAGCCCGCAAACCCTAAAGGAAATCGGCGGAGCCGCCAAAGCACTGTTGGGCAGAGGCGCCGAGACGATGATAGGATGCGCGAAAGAATGCGGGACGGGATTGCGATGGCCCAGACGGAAAAAGCCCCCGCCGGACGGCAGGCACAAGCCGCCGCCCAGGCGGTCGACGAAATCGAGACGTTGCTCAAGGCGGCGCTGACGGGGGATATGTCGCTCGGCGCGACGCTCAAATTCGTGCACCCCGGCGTCGACATGCTGGTGATCGACGGCACGAAGACCCCCAACGAAGTGCATCGCCGCGACGTGCCGGCCGATTGCACGATCCACATCGACCCGGTGCTCAATCTCAACATCTTCCAGCGCCATATCGACCAGAATGTCGCGTTCCGGCAGGGACATATCCGGATTGTCGGCGATCCCACCATTGTGGCGCGCCTGCGGCCGATCATGGCGCGGAATGCGGGCACGGTGTCCGATTGAACGCGCCCGTCGTCCTCATTCCTGAAAACCCGATGCCCGAAGGCGGCGATGCACGCTGGCTCGACATGGCCGACGGCGCGCGGCTGCGCGTCTTCACCTGGGGCCGCGGCACGCGCGGCACGGTCTTCCTGTTCAACGGACGCACCGAGTTCGTCGAAAAATATTTCGAGGTCGTGGGCGAGCTGCGGGGGCGCGGCTTCGCCGTCGTTTCGCTCGACTGGCGCGGGCAGGGCTTGTCGACGCGCATGCTGCCCGACCGCCGCAAGGGACATATCGACGAATTCTCGACCTTCGACCGCGATCTCGCGCATGTGATGGCGGAAGCGTCGTCAGGCCTGCCGAAACCCTGGTATGCGCTTGCGCATTCGATGGGCGGCAACATCCTGCTTCGCGCCGCGCATGACCGCCCCGAATGGTTTTCGGGCGTCGTTTTGTCGGCGCCGATGCTGGGCCTGCGCTTTCCGAATCGCGGTGCGGCACTTGCGGCGCGGGCGACCGTTTCGGGGCTTTCCCGGCTCGGTCAGGCCGGGCGATATGCGCCGGGCGGCAATGCGAAAGCCGCCGACGAGACCGATTTCGCCGACAACATCCTGACGCATGACGAAAAGCGCTATGCGCTGCTGCAGGCGTTGCTGCGCGCCGAGTCGGAGCTCGGTCTCGGTTCGGCGACGGTCGGCTGGCTCGACGCCGCCATGCGCTCGATCGACCTCGTTTCCGACAGGCGCTGGCTCGCCGAGGTTCAACCGCCGGTGCTGATCTGCGAGGCGACGCAAGACGTGTTGATTGACGGTGTGGCGCTGCATCGCGCCGCCATCGGCATGCCGGCCGGTGAACTTGCGATCATGCGCGGCGCGCGCCATGAAATCCTGATCGAGACCGACGACATCCGGGCGCGGTTCTGGGCGGCCTTCGACCGTTTTATCGGCAATCTCGAAAAGCGCTAGCCGTTGGCGGCCGGCGACAGGATTTTCAGCGCTGCCGCGTGCAGTTCGGCATTTGCTGCCGCCACCACCTGTCCGCCCCGCTGCGCGTCGCCGCCCGACCAGCTTGTCACGACGCCGCCGGCGTTTTCGATAATCGGGATCAGCGCCTGAATGTCATAGGGCTCGAGCGAACTCTCGACCACGAGGTCGAGCGTGCCCGCCGCCAGCAGGCAATAGAAATAGCAGTCGCCGCCGAAGCGCCGCAGTTTCACTTTCGATGTCAGTTCGCGGAAGACCGCCTTTTCGTCGTCGATCCTGAACATGCCGGGATCGGTGTTGCCGAGCAGCGCGTCTTCGAGCTTCGTGCAGGCGCTGGTCTTCAGCGGCGTCGTGCCCTTCGGCCCGATCAACTCGCTGCCACCCGGGCGGCCGAGAAATTTCTCGCCGATATAGGGTTGTTCCATCAACCCGATCACCGGCCGCGTACCGTCATTGAGCGCGATCAGCGTTCCCCACAAAGGCACGCCGGAAATGAACGATCGCGTGCCGTCGATCGGGTCGATCACCCATGTCAGGCCGCTCGTGCCGTCGTGATTGCCATGTTCTTCGCCGAGGATGCCGTGGTCGGGGTAGCGTTCGGAGATCAGCTTGCGGATCGCCGCTTCGGCGTCGCGGTCGGCCGCCGTCACGGGGTCGAAGGCGAAGCGGCCGTGCTTGTTGTCGACGCTGAGGCCGGACCGGAAATGCGGCAGCGTCACAGCCGCCGCCGCCTCGCCCAGCTCGAGTGCGAAATGCGCGAGTTCGTCGATTTTCTGCGGAGAAAGCATCGCAAATCCCGGTCTTGAGGCCGCGCGCATCATGGGGCGGGAGCGTCGCCTAGTCCAGCCTGTAAACCCGCGCCGCCGTATCGTGAAACAGTGACGCTTTTTCCGCCGACGTGAACCCGCCCGCAATCTTCTTGAAGGCGTTCCACAAGACGCCGTAGGAGCAGGAGAGCTTGTCGACCGGGAAGTTGCTTTCGAACATGCAACGCTCGGGGCCGAAGACATCGATCGAATGCAGGTACCAGTCGCGTGTCGCCGTCACCAGTTCGTCCGAGGTCGGGGGCTTCGCGCGCTTGTGCCAACCGAAGCCGTTGACCGCCATGTTGATGCCGCCGATCTTGGCGACGACGTTCGGGCACGCCGCGAGTTCGGCCACGTCCTTTTTCCATTGCGCGAAGATTTCGTCGCGCTTGCCCTCGTAGGGCCCGATGCCGATGGGCCCGCCGAAATGATCGAAGACGATGGTCGTCCCGGGGAAGGCGCGCGCCAGCGCCGTCAATTCCGGGATCTGGTGGTGATAGTGCCAGGCGTCGAAACTCAGGCTGAATTTTTCCAGCCGCGCAAAGCCCTCGCGGAATGTATCGAGGCCGAGCAGACCCTTCGGCGGCAGCGTGTGCGAGGCGCGCACATCCGGGCTCGCATCGAAGGCGGAGGCATGACGGATGCCGCGAAAGCGTTCCGGCGCGCGGGCGATATGCGCCTCCAGCACTTCGTCCACCCGGTCGCCAAGCCGCAAATCCGCGAAACCGACGATCCCCGCCGCCGCGCGCATCGCGCCATATTGCCCGCTCGCAGATTTCGCCGCGATGCCGTTCACATATTCGGTCTCGCCGACGGGTTTGAGATTGTCGGGACCTTCCGCGCGGTACATCGCCTTGCATTCGACGAAGACTGTGGCGCGGATGTTGTGACCCTGGCCGGTATCGGCCAGCAGCTCGTCAAGCTCATAGCGCGAGCCCGGATGGTCCCAGAGGTGATGATGCGGGTCGATGATCGGAAGCGCGGGCTCGAGCGCCGCTTCCGTCACTTGCGCCAGCCATTCCGCATTGCCTGCCATCCGCGCCTCCCGTCATTTCTTTCGGGGAAGAGTGGCATCGGCGGGTGGATGAGGCAAATCCGGCGGCGTCAGCCCGCCCGGGCGAATTTCTTGCGCTCGTTCGGGTCGAGGTAGCGCTTGCGCAGGCGGATCGATTTCGGCGTCACTTCCACCAGCTCGTCCTGCTCGATATAGGCGATCGCCTGTTCGAGCGTCAGCGGGCGCGGCGGCGTCAGGCGCACGGCTTCGTCCTTGGATGTCGTGCGGATGTTGGTGAGTTGCTTTGCCTTCAGCGGGTTGACGATCAGGTCGTCGGGGCGGGCGTTCTCGCCGATGATCATGCCCTCATAGACCTTCACGCCCGGCTGTACGAAAAGTGTGCCGCGTTCCTCGATATACCAGAGCGCGTAAGGCACGGCGTCTCCGGCGCCGTTGGAGATCAGCACACCGTTGCGACGGCCTTCGATTTCGCCGCGATGCGGCTCGTAGGCATGGAACATGCGGTTCATCACACCGGTGCCGCGCGTGTCGGTCAGGAATTCGCCGTGATAGCCGATCAGCCCGCGCGACGGGCAATGGAAGATGATGCGCGTCTTGCCGGCGCCGGTCGGGCGCATGTCGATCATTTCACCGCGGCGGTTCGAGATCTTCTCGATGACGACGCCGGTATATTCGTCGTCGACGTCCACGGTCGCTTCCTCGATCGGCTCCAGGCGGTTGCCCTTCTCGTCCTCGCGGTAGAGCACACGCGGCCGCGAAATCGA
>PHEO01000214.1 GCA_002841195.1 Alphaproteobacteria bacterium HGW-Alphaproteobacteria-11 | reverse complement strand
AATCCGAGCGCTTCGGCGCGCGCGAAGTCGGCGTCGCCGGCCGATGACGGGTCGCCATAGGGATAGGAGAAATGACGCGGGCGATAGCCGAGTTCGGCCTCGATGCGCGTCATGCCCTGTTCGATGTCCGTGCGGGCGCGCTTGTCCGGGAGGCTGGCCTGTGCGAAGTGTTCCGCCGTATGCGCCTCAACGCTCGCCAGCGGGTGTGCGGCAAGTGTCCTTACTTCGTCCCAGCTCATTGCCAGTTCGCCTGTCAGCGCTTGCATGTCGAGGCCGTGCTCGGCGGCGAGCCGCCGTACTTCGGCGCGCAGGACATCTTCCGGCAAGGCGCGCAGCGCCCAGTAGATCTTGTTCCAGGCGGCATGTTTCTCAATGCCGTCGCGCGTGAACATCGCAATCTCGCCGTCCGGCAGCATCACGCGGATCGCAACGGACGATGCGATGATGCGCTCAAGCGCGACCCACCATATTTCCGCCGTGCCGTCCGGCAGCCCGGTCGTCAGATAGACCGTGAACGGAACATTGTGACGTTCGAAAACGGGCAGGGCGTCGGTCAGGTTGTCGCGATAGCCGTCGTCGAGTGTGAAAACGGCGAAGCGTTCCGAGCGGTCGCCCTCGATCAGGCGCGTCACCGCTTCGTCGAGACTGAGGCAGGCATAGCCGAGCTCGCGGACGAGGCCGATCGTCTCCTCCAGAAAACCGGGCGTGATTTCGAGCAGCCGGTTGGGGGCGAAGTCGGTGTCGTCGGGCTCGCGAACGCGATGCAGCATGAAGATGACGCCGACGCCGCCCAGCGACGCCGGTGCTAGGCGTGCCGCCCCGCTGGCATGGAGCGCCAGCAGCGCCCGGCCCATGGCGGTTGGCTTTCGATAGGGGTTTGTGAGCGGGGTCGTCATTCCTGAAACCTGCAAGGGGCGGTGGGCTGCATTCTGGCGTGGAAAGGTTAATGCGATTCCACCTTGCATGGGCCTTGCAGCGTCAATCGCAAGCGGGAATGAGCGTCCGAAATCGAGAAAAAGCGACGCCGCCCGTCGAGCGACAAATGACAAACCAGCGTGGCGAGGCCCCCGATGACGCCGCTGACGAAGACGAAAGCCAATATGCGTGCCGTTCCGGTCCTCCCGGACGGAGAACCGCAGGATTCCGCGAAAATTTTGACAGGCCCCTGGGACGACAGCCCCCTTGCAGGCCCGGATGTGTTGCTTTCGGTCCATGAGGACTTCGAGCCGCTGAAGGCTGTTTGGCAGGAACTGGAGCGTGCGGGTGACTGCACGGCGTTCCAGACCTATGCCTGGCTCACGGCGTGGCAGCGTCACATTGGGACAAAACAGGGCGTTCGGCCCGCGATTGTCGTTGGATGGGACAGCGCCGGCGGCGCGCTGTTCATCCTGCCGCTGGCGATCGAGCGGAACTGGCTCTGCCCCCGTCTCGTCTGGCTGGGCAGCGATCTCTGCGATTATCAGGCGCCACTTCTGTCGAAGGATTTTTCGCGCCGGATCGGCGCTGCCGCCTTCCCGGCGCTTTGGGCCCAGGTGCGCAATCTGCTGCCGTCCCACCAGATCGTCTCGCTCGACCGGATGCCGGAGCACGTCGGCGCGCAGGCCAATCCTTTCATGGCGCTGGACGGAAACCGCTTTCACCCCTGTTTCGCGCACAAGACGGTACTGAAGTCCGATTGGGAGAGCTACTACGGCGAAAAACGTTCGTCGGCGAGCAAGAAGCGTGACAAGCAGAAGCGCCGCAAGACCGAGGAGCTCGGGCACGTGTCGCTTGTGACGCCGGTGACGCCAGAAGAACGCCTGAGTGCGCTCGATACGCTGATGGCTCAGAAGTCGGCGGCCTTTGCCCGCATGGGCGTCGCCAATCTCTTCGACAAGCCGGGCTATCGTGACTTTTACCGCGAACTCGCGACGAGCGCAGACGCGGGCGACATGATCCACATCTGCTACCTCGATGTCGGCGGGTCGCCCGCGGCAGCGAACTGGGGCGTCAGCTTCGGCGGCCGTTACTCCTACGTCCTGGCGAGTTATGACGAAACGGCCGAAACGGCCAAATACGGGCCGGGCGTCATCCAGCTCATGGAACTGATGGCCCATGCCTCTGCGACAGGCCATAGCGAGTTCGATTTCACGGTCGGCGACGAAGCTTACAAGGGGCAGTGGTGCGAGGTCGAAGTCCCGCTTCATGACCATATGGAGCCCAACAGCCTGATCGGCTGGATCGGCCTCGGACCCGAAATCGTCTATTTCCAGGTTAAACGTTTCATCAAGCAGAGCCCGGTACTTTGGCATTGGTTTACCCGGTTACGCGCTGCTGCCGGTTCGCTGCGGGCGACCGGAGCCTGAGGGCTTTCGACATGGACGTTAACGCGCTCCCGCGGCCGCTGCGGCGGATCGGCGAGGCTGTTGCCGCGAGGCTCGACGACGGACATCTGGCCGGCGTGGTGCGCGGAGCCGCGTTCGTGATGGGAATTCGTATAGTCGGCGCCGCCATCGCGCTGCTCAGCCAGGTTTTGCTGGCGCGCTGGATGGGCGCCTATGAGTACGGAATTTTCGCCTATGTCTGGGTATGGGTGATTGTGCTCGGGATCGTCGTGCCGATGGGGTTCGGCACGTCCATCCTCCGCTTCGTTCCGGAATACCGCGCCAAGGCAAAGTGGCGCCGAATGGCCGGCATGCTGACGGCCTCTTTCTATATTGTCATGGCGCTGGGCATCGCGACGGCATGTGCCGGTGTCGCTGTTCTCTGGGTGGCGCGCGGCCACATCGAAAGCTATTACATTCTGCCGCTGGCCGTGGCGCTGCTTTGCGTACCGGCCTTCGCGTTGACAGACTGGCAGGAGGGCGCGGCGCGGGCTTTTGGCTGGGTCAATCTCGCCTATATCCCGTCCTACATCGTGCGGCCGCTTGCCATTGTCGCGTTTGCCGGCGCCATTCTGCTGTTCTCGGGCACGCCGACCGGGTTGCAGGTGATGTTCGCGGCGCTTGCCGCCACCGTTCTTACATTGATCGGCCAGCGCATCTTGCTGATGCGCCGCGTTGCGCGAACGGTGCCGCGGGCGAAGCCGGTCTTTCACGTCCGGCACTGGGTTGTTGTGTCGGCGCCGCTGGTTCTGGTCGAAGGCCTGTTTCTCGTCCTGATCAACACCGACATCGTGCTGCTCGGCTATTTCGTAGACCCCGACGATATCGGCGTCTATTTCGCCGTCACGCGCATTGCCAATCTGATGGCGTTCATCTGCTTTGCGTTGTCGGCGCTCGCCGTGCCGAAATTCGCCGAGCTCCATGCCGCGGGCAAGCGCGACGAGTTGCAGACCTTTATGCATGGCGTCATCCAGTGGATTTTCTGGCCGACGCTCGCGGCGGGATTGTTCCTGCTGGCGATCGGCGAGTTCGCGCTCGGCCTTTTCGGCGAAAGCTTTACCGCCGGCTATCCGGTATTGTGGCTGCTGATGCTGGGCTTCCTTGCGCGCGCCGCCACCGGCCCGATCGAATATCTGCTCAACATGACCGGCAACCAGAACGCGACCGCCATAGCCTATAGCTGTGCCGCGGTTCTGAATGTCGCGCTCAATCTCGTGCTGGTGCCGCGCTTCGGCCTCGACGGCGCCGCCGCGTCGACCGCCATTTCGATCGTTTTCGCCACGGCCTGCCTTGCCGTCATTGTCCGCCGGCGCCTTGGCATCACCGCTTTCGTCTTTGCCGGTTTCCGGCAGCGTCTGTTCGCAACCGCCTGAAAACGGGGCAAGGAATTCGTATGACCGATATTCGCCGATATCCGCTTTTGCCCGGCCTTGGTGCGCGCGATGAGCGCGCGGCGCTTCTCTCCGTCGAAACATTGAGCCATGCGGCGCGCTATGCCTATGACAGGCCGCCATCCGCCGACATCGTCGTGCTGGAAAGCGCCGATGCGATGACACCCTATCTCGACAGCATCGACGAACTGGCGCGCGCTTCCACTGACACCAATCCGCAGTTTGAAAGCGTGACGCTGGCGGCCTCGATGGAGCATTTGCAGGGCGGGGCAGCCGCTCGCGTCGCGCTGGTCTGGAGTGCGCCGGACAGTGGTGGGAAACGCCAGTTGCTCGGCGTCTTCCCCTACAAGAGCGTTCGGGGACATTTCGGGATACCGGCGCCGGTCTGGTCGCTCTGGGAGCATATTCACAGCTACACCGTCACGCCGCTGGTCCGCGCCGGGCATGAGCGCCATGCGATCCGGCGGTTCCTCGACTTCGCCGATCAGTCCGGCGCGGCGCTTGTTCGCTTTCCGCTGTTCGAGGCGCTCGGCGCTTTCGATGCGGTGCTTGACGAAATTTTGCATGGACGTGCATGGCGCGAGACCGACAGGCATGAACGCGCCTTCCTGCAATCCGATCTCGACGAGGACGCCTATCTGGCGACCCATATCCGCAAAAAGAAACGGAAAGAGTTTTCGCGGCTGTGGAACCGGCTGGCCGAACAGGGCGATCTCAAATTTGTCATGCATGAAGGCGGCGACGGTACGGCTGCCTGGGTGCAGCGGTTCCTGACGCTCGAAGCGGCCGGCTGGAAGGGCAAGCGGGGCACGGCACTGAAAGCCCGTCCGCATGAGCGCGCCTGGTTTGAAGCGATCTGCGCGGGCGCTGCGGCGCAAGACAAGCTTGTCCGCACCGAACTGACGCTCGACGGCAAGCCGGTGGCGATGCTGGCAAGTTTCCGTGCCGGCACTGGGCTCTACACGTTCAAGATCGCCTTCGACGAGGCCTATGCGAAGTATTCGCCGGGCACGTTGCTGATGTTGAAGGGCATCGGCGCGTTCCTGCGCGATGGCCGGATCGATTGGGTCGATTCCTGCGCCATTCCCGGCCATCCGATGATCGACCACATCTGGGCGCAGCGCCGCACGATGCGCAGCGTCACAATCGCGACGCGGCATCGCGCTGGTCCGCTTTTCCTTTCGTGGAGTGTCGCCGCGACGCGTCTCGCCGAGAACGCGCGGGCAAGGTTGCGTGTTCTCTATTACAGATTTCGCAAGGAGATCGAGAATGACCAGGCTGATTGAGATCGAACCGGGTTCCGTTTCCTCGTCGTTGCC
>PHEO01000213.1 GCA_002841195.1 Alphaproteobacteria bacterium HGW-Alphaproteobacteria-11 | reverse complement strand
TGCATCAGCAGGATCAGCGGCCCGCTTCCTTCCTCGATATAGGCAAAGCGGATGCCGTTTGCCTCGACATAGGCGAAATCGTCAGCGGTGGCGGGCGCGAGGCCGAACAGGATGAAGAACGCCGCCGCAAGCAAATGTCCACGCATGGCCATGAGGTTCCCCCTGTTTCAGCGCCCGGCCAGCCGGTCGCGGTCGATCTTGGCTTTCTCGCCGATGAAGTCGATGACGGCGCGCACAGGCGCCGTGTCGCGCAGGTCCGGATGCGCCAGCAGCCACATCTCGGTGCCGTTGGCGAGCTTTTGCGGCGCGATACGCACAAGATCGGCGTAGTGGTCGCCGGTGAGGCAGACCAGCGTCGAAATGCCGATGCCGGCGCGCACCGCCTGCACGAGGTCGGCGTCGGAGAAGCAGCGCAGCGCGACGCGCGCGCCCTGGGTGACGTGCGCGAGCCAGTCGGCAAGCTCGACCTCCGCCGCGCGCCCGCCGAAGCCGACGATCCGGTGATCCTTCCATTCCTCGCGCTTGCCCGGCAGGCCGAAACGCTCGGCATAGGAGCGCGACGCATAAAAGCCGACGCCGATGCGACCGATCTTGCGCCCGACGACGTTTTCGCGCCCCGGCCCGTAGGGACGGATGACGACATCGGCGTCGCGCCGCTTGACCGAAACCTGCGTCACTTCATTGGCGATTTCGATTTCGATGCCGGGATGGCGCGTGGCGAATTCGTCGAGATAGGGCATGAACCAATAGGAGGCGAGGCTGTGCGGAATGGCGACGCGCACCAGCCCCTGCGCCTGGCCGTCGGCGCCGGTCGCCGCGTGAAGCGCGCGTTCGGCGGCCAGCGACATCGGCTCGACCTCGGCGCGCAGCCGCTCGCCGGCGCCGGTCAGCGCATAGCCGGTCGGCTCGCGCACAAAGAGCTTGGTGCCGAGATTTTTCTCAAGCGTCGCAATGTGCCGCCCGACCGTCGCATGGCTGAGCTTCAGCCGCCGTCCGGCGCCCGAAAGGCTCTGCGTGTCGACCACCGCCAGAAAAATGCGGTAGGCGTCCCAATTGGCTTCGTTGTTCATGCCTGAACAATCCGTTGTCCGATCCTGAAGCGGCAGACTGCGCCGGTTTCAAGTTCATTTCAAGAACTTGGGTCCGCGGCCCGCGACGCTTGGCCGACGTTGCGGCAATCGCCGGTGGCGGATTCCACATGTGCAAAGGCCCCGTTCCTTCTGCTAGAACAGCCACATAAGAGAATTGAAGCGGCCCGGCCGGAAAGTGCCAGGCCCGTTCAGGGGAGACAGCGAAGTGCTCAAAACCAGATTCACGGAAATGTTCGGGGTCGATCACCCGATCGTGCAGGGCGGCATGCAATGGGTCGGCCGCGCCGAACTTGTGGCTGCAGTCGCCAATGCCGGCGCGCTTGGCTTCATCACGGCGCTGACCCAGCCGACGCCGGACGATCTGCGCAAGGAAATCGAGAAGTGCAAGGGCCTGACCGACAAGCCCTTCGGCGTCAACCTCACCATCCTCCCGGCGCTGAAGCCGCCGCCCTATGCCGAGTATCGCCAGGCGATCATCGACTCCGGCGTCAAGATCGTCGAGACGGCGGGCTACAAGCCGCAGGAACATGTCGATCACTTCAAGGCGCATGGCATCAAGGTCATTCACAAATGCACCGCCGTCCGCCACGCGCTCTCGGCCGAACGCATGGGTGTCGACGCCATCTCGATCGACGGCTTCGAATGCGCGGGCCATCCGGGCGAGGACGACATTCCGGGCCTGATCCTCATTCCGGCCGCCGCCGACAAGGTGAAAATCCCGATGATCGCGTCCGGCGGCTTCGGCGATGCGCGCGGGCTCGTCGCGGCGCTGGCGCTCGGCGCCGAAGGCATCAACATGGGCACGCGCTTCATGTGCACCAAGGAAAGCGCCATCCACCAGAAGGTGAAGGAACAGGTCGTCGCCAATGACGAACGCGCGACCGACCTGATTTTCCGCACCCTGCACAACACGGCCCGCGTCGCGAAAAACGCGGTCAGCCGCGAAGTCGTCGAGATCGAGAAAAAGGGCGGCGCCAAGATCGAGGACATCGCGCATCTTGTGGCGGGCGCGCGCGGCCGCGTCGTCTACGAAGCGGGCGATCCCGACCACGGCATCTGGTCGGCCGGCATGGTGCAAGGCCTGATCCACGACATCCCGTCCTGCCAGGAACTCGTCACCCGCATCGTCTCGGAAGCCGAAGCGATCATCGCCCAGCGCCTCAACCGCATGGCCGGCATCGCCACCGCACGCGCGGCTGAGTAGGGCACACAAAGCGAACAAAGGCGCGCCGCATCTGCGGCGCGCCTAATTGCATTGATTCGGGTAGGTCCGACGGGTGCAGTTATTTGTATACGCGCACATCGACATCTTTGCACAGCTGCTGCGCGTCAGCGGGAGCTACAACACGCATTAGGCTGGCGCGGGACATAGGTTTGGGCTTTACCAAGAGAACTTCCTGATAGGGCGCTTTGATTAATTTGAAGACGTACTGTTGCCATCCGCCGGGCTGACCCGTCAGCCAAGTCAAATACTTTCCACTTCGCCATGCATACCTGAGAACGTCTTTCACCAGGTCATTTTTCGTGGATGCTCTTGTTGGTCCCATGCACTGGAACTCATCGTCGACGCGAACCCTTTTCCGCGTTTCCGCAGAATCTTCGCCCGCTCCGGTTCTCTCTGCGCTTGCGATATGTGCTTTCTCTGCCGTTCTTAAGGCGTTGCCATTGGCGACGGACTCGCGTGATGCTAGCTCGCGTAGATGTCGTTCCATTGTCGGTTGATCGTCCTTCCGCAAATCAATCTTAAGAAAACAACGCTTGATCCAGTGGCATTGCGCCATAGGTCTGTAGAACCACCATTCAAATCCGTTTGACAAAATAGATAGTGGAGCGCCGCACTCAAACGAATACAGGAGTAGCTGCCATTCATGGTCGAGGAGGTTTTCGCTGGGTCTTTTGGCTTCGAGGAGAATGAAATTTTCTGCGGATGCGAACAATCCGAAGTCCACTTGGCCTACCCCCGTGCGAAATTGGCGGTGAACCTCAGTTGTATTTGAAGCGTCCCATCCCAACGCCCGCAAGACCGGAAGAATAAGTGCGGTCTCCGTCTCATTCTCAAGGAGACCAGTCGCTGAAGCATTTTTGATATTTGATAGTACGTCTTGAAGCATAACCAACCCCCATGTCATCGGTCCGTTGCAAAATATAAACTAAGGAGTATTTACGGTTACGGACAATATACTAGATGTACAGCGTCTATCGGCCGGCTCTGGCGACACGCTGCAAGCCTTCCGGGTCGAGCACCGAAATACTGCGATAGCCGGTTTGCACAAGTCCGCGTTTCGCGAAATCCCGCAGGACGAGGTTGACGGTCTTGCGCGAAAAACCGGTCAGTTCCGCAAGTTCGTCCTGGCGGATCGGCAGCGTCGCCGGCCCGCCGCCGCCCCAGGGAAACGTATAGAGGTAAAGCCGGCTGGCGATCTGCGCCTCCGGCGAGAGCCGCATGCGCTCGGCATAGGCGCGCGCCGCCCAGACAAGCTGCTCGGTCGCAAGCTCGGCGAAATGCAGCCAGAGCTCAGGCATGTCGCGCACGATGGCCGCCAGCGCGTGTTGCGGAATGAAAATGGTCTCGGCGCGCTCCCGCGCAATGGCGGTCGTCACGCGCTTGCCGCCCAGCACCTGCGCCGCATAGCCGAACACCGTGCCCGGCCCCGAAATGCTGATTGGCACGGCCTCGCCATTGTCGAGCACCACATGGGTCGTCACCGAGCCCGAGAGAACGCCGTAGAGACCATGCGCCTCGTCGCCAGTGTCGTAGACCCAGCGGCCGGCCTCCACCGTCGTCACCTGCGCATGCGCCACCAGCGCCTCGCGCAGCCGGGCCGGGCAGCGCGAAAACCAGCCATTGCGGCTGAAAGTCTCGGCAATCCGCTGGCGGTCGGGAGACGGGTGCATGATTTTTCCAGAAATGTCACTTCGGTAACAATCTAGTCCATGCGCCGGCCTATCCTCAAGCCCATGACCGGCAAACCGGCAAGTCGCATGGAGGACATCATGGGTGCGATCGAAGTTCGGAAGATGACGGGCGGCTGCGGCGCCGAGGTGCTGGGCGTCGACATTGCCAGCCCCTCGAACAGCGACATGGAGGCGATCCGCGCCGCCTATCGCGACTATGGCGTGATCTTCTTCCGCGACCAGAAGCTGACGCCGGAAGAACACATCGCCTTCGCGCGGCGCTGGGGCGACATCGACATCAACAAGTTCTTCCCCGCCAACGGCCAGTACCCGGAGATCGCCGAGGTGCGGAAGGAAAAGGAACAGAAGGTCAATATCGGCGGCGGCTGGCACACCGACCACTCATATGACGCCGAACCGGCGATGGGATCGATCCTCGTCGCGCGCGAACTGCCGGAGGAGGGCGGCGACACGCTCTTTGCCGATATGTACAAGGCCTACGAGGCGCTCTCCGACGGATTGAAAAAGACGCTCGAAGGCATGCGGGCCGTGCATTCCAACGCCCATGTCTTCGGCACCGCGGGCGCCTACAAGTCGAGCGATCAGGCCGGCGGCTTCAAGGGCGAGAGCCTGACCGGCGAAGCGGTTCACCCGGTCGTCGTCACGCATCCCTTGAGCGGCCGCAAGGCGCTCTACGTCAACTCCGCCTTCACCACCCATTTCGAAGGCTGGAACTGGTTCGAGAGCAAGGCGCTGCTCGACTATCTCTATGCCCATGCGTCGCGGCCGGAATTCACCTGCCGCTTCCAGTGGCGCGAGGGATCGGTCGCCTTCTGGGACAACCGCGCCACCTGGCACTACGCGGTCAACGACTATCACGGCGAAAAGCGTCTGATGCACCGCATCACGATTGCGGGCTGCCCGCTTCAGTAAGCGGTTTTGTCCGCGCCCCCGCCTGTGGCAATCTCTCCCGAAGCCCCGCCGAAGGGGCAAGGGAGGGAACCCATGTCGCAAGCCGCCGCCAGAACGCGCCGCATCGAAGTCACGCCGAACGAGAGCGGTTTCGGCGCGGCGATCTCGGGCCTCGATCTTTCGAAGCCGATGCCGCCGGATGTGCTGGCCGAGGTGAAGCAGGCCTGGGCCGA
>PHEO01000212.1 GCA_002841195.1 Alphaproteobacteria bacterium HGW-Alphaproteobacteria-11 | reverse complement strand
CCGCCGTATTTTCCCGCGACACTTTGTCCACCGGAGGAAACAGCCCCTCCGGGCATCAGCATGTCGCGGGGAGCAAATCATGCAAAACACACAGCGCCGCTTCGGCTCCGCCGGACCACGGCAGAATCGATCCCACTCCTTTTCCCTGTTTCTCTTCTTCCTTTGTGTTTCTCTCTTTGTCCTTGTCAGTTTTGCCCAGCATCAGGCTCGCGCCGACAGCGCGGGCCTTGTTCGTATGGCGGATGTCGAAAGCGGCGCCCTGCTGCTGAACTCGACCGAACCCGGCAAATATGTGCCGGCGCCGCTGCTCGCCACCGATGTTCAGATCGACGTGACCGGCCCGCTGGCGCGCGCCCGCGTGACGCAGCACTTCATCAACCCGGGCGACGGCTGGGTCGAAGGCAAATACATCTTCCCCCTGCCGGAGAATTCGGCGGTCGACACATTGAAAATGGTGATCGGCACCCGCGTCATCGAAGGGCAGATCAAGGAAAAGCAGGAAGCGCGCCAGATCTACGAAGAAGCGCGCGCCGAGGGCCGCCGCGCCAGCCTGGTCGAACAGCAGCGTCCCAACGTGTTCACCAATTCGGTCGCCAATATCGGCCCGCGGGAAACGATCGTCGTCCAGATCGAATATCAGCAGACCGTGCGCCAGGACGGCGACGCCTTCTCGCTGCGTTTCCCGATGGTCGTCGCGCCGCGTTATGTGCCGATGAGCGTCACGCCGCAACTCGTCGACTTCAAGCCCGGCGAGGGCGGCTGGGGCGAAATACTTCCGCCCGAAGCGCCGCTCGACCTCGAACAACCGCCGGTCCTTCATCCCGACATGGGCAAGATCAACCCCGTCAGCCTCGCAATCTCGCTCGACGCCGGCTTCGCGCTCGGCACGGTGGAGAGCGCGCATCATGAGATTTCCCTGACACGCGACGGTGCGCGCAAGGCGAAGCTGACGCTGGCCGAGGAACTGACGCCGGCCAACAAGGACTTCGAGCTTGTGTGGAAACCGGCCGCGGCATCCGCGCCCGCCGCAGCGCTCTTTCGCGAACGCGTCGGCGAGGAGGACTATATTCTTGTCATGCTGACGCCGCCTGCCGGCAGCACCGCGCCAGCGGCAAAGCCGCGCGAAGTGATCCTCGTTATCGACAACTCGGGATCGATGTCTGGCCCGTCGATGGACCAGGCCAAGAAGAGCCTTCTCTGGGCTCTCGACAGGCTGACGCCGGGCGACACCTTCAATGTCATCCGCTTCGACGACACGATGACGGTCCTTTTCCCGCAAGCCGTCGCGGCGCATGGCGAGAACCTTGACGTCGCGCGCCGCTATGTCGGCAACCTGCAAGCTAAAGGCGGCACCGAAATGCTGCCGGCGCTCAAGGCATCGCTTGTCGACCCCGATGCACATGACAATTCGCGGCTCCGCCAGGTTGTGTTCCTGACCGACGGCGCAATCTACAACGAACGCGAACTCTTCACCGAAATCACGAACAATCTCGGCCGGTCGCGCATTTTTACGGTCGGCATCGGTTCGGCCCCCAACACTTATTTCATGGCCCGCGCTGCCGAGGCAGGCCGCGGCACCTTCACGCATATCGGCAAGGAGACGCAGGTCGCCGAGCGCATGAGCGTGCTGTTCGACAAGCTGCAGAACCCCGTGATGACGGACATCGCGGCAAGCTGGCCCGACGGGCGCAACACGCAAAGCTGGCCGAACCCTGTCCCCGATCTCTACAAGGGCGAACCGATCGTATTGTCGGCCCGTATGCCGAAAGCGGAGGGAACGCTGACGCTGAAAGGCCAGCTTGCCGGCGCACCCTGGGAAATACACCTGCCGCTCGACGCCGGCGAAATGCGGCCCGGCATCGGCAAGCTCTGGGCAAGGCGCAAGATCGAACAGCTTGAGGCCGACGCCCGCATCGAGGGCGACTGGCGGAAGCATGACGGCGACATCCTGAAGACCGCGCTCGGTCATCATCTTGTCAGCCGGTTGACGAGCCTTGTCGCGGTCGATGTGACGCCGGCGCGCCCTGACGGTGCACCTCTGACGTCGCGGGACATGCCGGTCAATCTGCCGGAAGGTTGGGACTACGAAAAAGTCTTCGGTGGCGAGGCGATGCCCGCAGCTCAGCGCGCTGCCTTCAGGACCCATGCCGCA
This sequence comes from Alphaproteobacteria bacterium HGW-Alphaproteobacteria-11, assembly GCA_002841195.1. Lineage (GTDB taxonomy): Bacteria > Pseudomonadota > Alphaproteobacteria > Parvibaculales > Parvibaculaceae > Parvibaculum. Next base: position 2,996 of record PHEO01000212.1, on the reverse strand, counting down.
CCGATGCTCGCCATGGCGGCAATGCCGGCCTCCGCCGATGCCGCCGCCCCCGGCCTCGCCCTGCCGCAGACCTCGACCGACGCCGACGCGCTGATCCATGGCGGATTGCTGGCGTTCATGCTGGCGGCCCTGCTTGTCGCCCTTCGCTGGCTGCAACGGCAATGGACGCTCGGCGCCTATGCACGGCGGCGCCTGTGACGGCGCCCGGAAAAAACGCGGCGGCCCTTCTCTGGGCTGCCGCAATCGCGCTCTGCCTCGGTTTTGGCATCTGGCAGGCCGGTCAGGGCGTCTACATCAAGGCAAAGGCCGAACTTGCCCAGGTCCTGCTCGAGCGCGCCTGGCAGCGAACTTTGATTGACGGCAACTCACACAAGGCATGGCCCTGGGCCGACACATGGCCGGTCGCAATGCTCGAAGCACCCGCGCATGGCCGGCGGCAAATCGTGTTGTCGAATGCGAGCGGCGAAGCACTTGCATTCGGGCCAGGGCATTTGCTCGGTTCGCCCTTGCCTGGCGCCGGCGGCACATCCGTAATCGCCGGTCATCGCGACACTCATTTTTCGTTTTTGCGCAACCTCAAAAGTGACGATGTCGTCATTCTGACGACAGCCAACGGGTTGGCGCGGCGGTATGTCGTCGACGGCACCGACATTGTCGATGCGCGTCTGACTCAAATAGACCCGAGTGCAGAAACCGGCATCGCGCTTGTAACCTGTTACCCCTTCGACGCAACGGAACGCGGAGATTTGCGCTACATCGTTTTTGCAACGCCCGAGCCTGATGCGATCTGAAATCAGGAAAGATTGATCCAGTCTGGAAGTTCATCCGTATAGATCGTCTGCGGCCCGCACATCCTCAAGGCAAGACGGCGGTTTTCCCAAATCTGCTTGACCGGCGAGGTGCAATTTAGCCGTATAGGATGCAGGGTGTGCGTGAGCCGGCATCGGCTCGTGGAAGGCGGCGAAAGTTTGGGACTTGAAGACTACAGGCGCTCGGTCAGCGAAACGAAGCGCGCGGCTATCCTGAAAGCGGCGCGGCAGAATTTCCTGACCGGAGGCTACAGCAAGGCAGCAATGGCGGAAATCGCGCGCGACGCCGATGTTTCGACAGCAACGCTCTACAAACATTTTTCTTCGAAAGAAACGCTGTTCAGGGCGGTCATCGAGGAAGCCTATGGTCGCATCGATGACCGCCCGATCTCCGACATCGGTGATGCGTCTGCGCACGACGTCCTGCGCGGTATCTGCCGCATCTATCTTCGTCAACAATTCGAGGATCAGATGAACGGCTTGTTGCGCATGGTCATCGGCGAGGTACCGGCATCGCCGCAATTAGCACAAGAGGTTTTCACGCGTGGCGTCACCGTGCGCTACCGACAATTCAGGAAGGTGCTCGATGCACTGGTCGCGCGCGGCGACCTTGCGCCGCACGACACCGAAACGAGTGTGCGCCAACTGGGAGGGATGGTGAAGGAATTCATCGTCTGGCCGGCGCTCTTCACGAAAGACTACAGCATACCGGACGACATCGACGATACGATCGGTGCCTGCGTGAGCGCCTATCTCTCGATCTACGGCCATCGTACCGCCGCAAGAATAACCGGATAGGGAGGATACAATTGGGACTCGACACCCATAGAAGAAACGTCAGCGAGCGGAAGCGTGCATCCATTCTCGAGGCGGCGCGCAACAGCTTTCTCGAAAACGGCTACAGCCGCGCCGGCATGGCGGAAATCGCACGCGACGCGGATGTGTCGACGGCGACGCTATACAAGCATTTTTCGTCGAAGGAAGAACTCTTCTCCGCCGTCGTCAAGAATGCCGGGCAGGCCGTCGCCAACTACACGGGACTGGTTGCCCCCAACGACACGGCGCGCGACATTCTCTACAAACTTTGCATGGCCTATATCTCCGTCCAGTACGACCACAAGGTCAATGCACTAATGCGCATCGTCATCGCGGAAGTGCCGAGCGCGCCGAATCTGGCCGCCGAGATGTACGAGATCATCGGCAATCGCCGCAATGAGGGTTTGATGGCGGTCATCGACGCGATGATCGAGCGCGGCATGCTGCGTCCGCATGACAGCGCCTTCGGTGTGCGGATCGGTGCCGGCATGCTGAAGGAGTTCTTTGTCTGGCCGGCCCTGTTCGACGCCAACTTCCAGATACCTGAAGACGCCGAAGACAAGATCGAAGCCTGCATCGACGCCTATCTGAAGCTTTACGGCCCCACCGCGTCCTGACGCGTCGCCAGAAACGCATAGCGGTTGACGCTGAAAAAGAATTCGCCGCGCTCGATCAGCCGGAGCTGATCGTCATACCAGGCCTGAACCTCGATTTCCGACAGTCCGTATCTCGCGCCGTTGCCGCGCGCATAGCCATGGATCGCGCGCATGATTCCGGCGGCGTATGACACCGGCTGCCAATGCGGCGAAAGCATCGGCACGATCTCGACACGGGCAACCGTGAAACCGGCGCGCCTGAAAAGCGGCGCGAGCCTGGCCGGCAAATGCGGGTCGGCCAGATGCCCGTCCCAGCACGAAAGCACGCGGGCCATGCGCGCCTCGTCGGAGGAGTGCCAGACGATACTGCGCCAATCCGTGTCGAGCACCAGCGCCCGCCCGCCCGGCCGCAACACGCGGCGCAATTCGGAAAGCGCCAACGGCATGTCGGCGACATATTCGTAAACCTGCGTCGACACCGCCGCATCGAACGAGGCATCCGGAAATTTCAGGGCGCAGGCATCGCCCTCCACGCATTCGGCCTGCGGGAGTGCCGCGAGCCGCGTACGCGCCATCTTGATCATCGCCGCCGCCGCGTCGAGACCGACGACGCGGCCCGTATCGCCGACCAGCCGCGCCAGGTCCTGCGCCAGCAGACCGGGGCCGACGCCGATATCGATGATCCGCTCGCCGGGCTTCGGCGACAGCATGTCGAGCACACGGGCGCGCTGGCCAACGACGTCGGGCGTCAGATACATCGCCTCGACGGATTTTG